>DATAPK010000001.1:0-6850 GCA_036265245.1 Tepidisphaeraceae bacterium
GATCGTCCGCGTGCTCGTGATTATTGTCAGCCTTGGCCTGTGGTTTTGGACGCAGGCGTTGTTGTCGCGACGCATGCCGACCCTGTCAGCGGATAATACCAGCGCCGCAATTTGCGACGGACTGCACAATCTCACCGCAGCCATCAACCAGCGCCTGAACGACCATCCTCGCCGCGCCGACGTCCTGCTCATTTCCAGCTCGCTCGTGATCGACCTGCTTGGTTTTTACCTGATCGCCGCGTCGATATTTGGCCCATCGATCGAACCATTTCTCGGATTGCTGATGCTGTTCGCCCTGCGCCAGCTTTGCCAGGCCCTCTGCCCCCTGCCGATCCCCACAGGCATGATCTGGCGCAGCCCCGGTTTTCCAACAGTGCTCGTCACCTACGGCACATCAAACGATCTTTTCTTTTCCGGCCACACCGCCATCGCCGTCTTCGGCGCCGCAACACTCGCAACCGCGCTCGGGCCCGCCGGCATAGCGCTCGGAATCATAATCGCATTGTTCCAGGTCTCCGTCGTGCTCCTGTTGCGAGCCCACTACACAATGGACGTCTTCGCCGGCGTGATGACGGCCCTCTACATCCACCGCCTCACCATCGATTTCGCACCGGTGGTCGATCAATGGATCAATCATGCGGTCGCGATGACCGGGCATTAAACCCCCTTGTAAACAAGCACCGGCTTCAACGTGCGCACGCGGTCGATCAATTCATTCTGTGCTTTCAAAACCATTCGCACATCCTTATATGCACGCGGCGATTCGTCTCTCAGTTGATCCGTTAAACGCGGGTCGAACCAAACCGTTCCCATCTGATATTTCAGATCATTGGCGCGATACGTTTGGCGTGCTTGCGCGCGAGAGAATCTACGCCCGGCGCCGTGTGCACTGGAACGCAAAGCTTTCGTGCATCCCTTGCCCGTAACATGATAACTGAGCGTCCCCATCGATCCGGGCACCACGCCTGGCTTTCCAATATCGGCCGGCATCGCACCTTTTCGGTGCACCATCACGGATTTGCCAAAATGCGCTTCCAATGCAACGTGATTATGATCGCAACGAATCGTCGCGGTTTCATCGAGAACACCGCGCAATCGCTCTGCAATAATCTCCGTGACGATTTGCCCCATCGCGTCGCGGTTCGCCGAAGCATAGGCACGCGCCCATTCGACATCATTCAAATAAGCCTTGCCAAAATCCGTCGCAGCGTCGAGCGCAATCATCTTTTGGTCTGTCGGAAATCCACGAGCCAAATGAAATCCACGAATCGCCTGCCCCATGGCGCGAGAGCCGCTGTGAATCATCAGCCACAGACGGTTCTCCTCATCCGCCTGCAATTCCACAAAATGATTTCCACCGCCAAGAGTGCCAAGTTGCAATGTGCCTTCATCTCGCGCGATCGCTGCGAGCGATGGATAGCTTAATGATCGTTCGCCAAAATCATGCGGCATCGAAATGGTATGCCTGCGATGGCGACGAACGCCGGGAATGCGCTCACAAAGATCCCGCAGGATCAAGCCCGCGATTTTGGGATCTTTCAACGTATCCGCTTCGATATCGAACCCCATCGCCAGCATCCCGCAACCGATATCCCCTCCAACGGCGGCGGGATAAAGCAATCGATTCGTCGCGATGACCGTCCCGACGCAAACATCCTTCGCAAGATGCACATCGGGCATGACCGCCACGTGAGCCACATCTTCAAATCGCCGAATCCGCTCGAGCGCCCGCGCCACCGGCGTCTCAAGCGGTTCGCCTAACCACATGAACATGGACGCAGCTTCACCACCGTTCATCGCTGCACCTCACTCTCGGGCATCGCGATGAACATCAACTCCGGCGTGCGCTTGCGGGATATCTCCTTCGCAACAAGCGTGCGAAGAAACGGCCCAACCTTCGCCAATCGTTCATACAAATCAGACACATCGACATTCGCGTGCTTTGGAACGATCAGCCGAACCAGCAATCGCGATGCATTTGGCGCAGGCTCAACCGTATCGACGCAAAGCTCTCGCAAAACGTCGTCATGACATTCGCCTGTGATCGCAAGGCCCAACGCATCGCGCACCTGCGCGCAAAGTTGGAGCGTTTTGAAATCATTTTTGCGATTCGAACTCTTCTCGGATGAATCTTCTGACAACGGCGCCGCTGCAAAATCAGGATCAACGCCCTTCATTCGCCGCCGGCGCGCGGAATCTTTGCGGTAAGACACAATGTGCTCCCGTAATGCTGTGCTGGCACCCTGCAGGCGCAGCGACAGCCTTTATTGAAAATCAATTCACTTTTAAGCGGATAAAGAGTCCCGGCCTGACGAAAATCAGATCAACGCCAAGCGAGACTCACCGTCACAGAATTGGATGTGTTGCATTGCATCTGGCACCTCGTAAGTACAAATCCTAACATCAGAATCAACGAAACGCCAATAAAATTATCGAGAAGCTTGGCTGAGGGTGTGGCGCTTATTCATCGCGATCTAGAGACCACGAAAACGCGATGCCGCAAAGAACGACGCGACGAAAATCCATTTTATTTACATTTTCACTTCGCGATTTCTTCGCGATTTCGCACTTTCGCGGTCTCTCCCCCATTCAACCTCCATATCGCCATAAATCGCTGCAAGACCCGCCTCACACTCTCCTCCTGCGCCGCATCAACACCGCCCCCGCCACAATCGGCATCGCGCACACCGGCTCCGGCACCAAACTTCCCAACGCCGCCGGCGCTGAAATTGGCGGCTGACCAAAGTTGGTCGCGAGCGCATTCAGATCGAGCAAATTAACCACACCATCGTAGTTAAAATCGCCGGCGTTCCAGAATTGCCCGCTGCCGCCAAAATGCAGCGCCAGCGCGTTGAAATCCGCTATGTTCACGCTGCCGTCCAGATTCGCATCTCCGTCGAACGTGTAGCGAACCAGCACGGCCGAGTTGTCCACCGTCCCAAACAAAGCCGGAATCGCAGACAACGAAGATGCCTCCGCATAACCCAGCGCCATCTTGTGAATCTGCGAAGCCGCATTGGCCGCAAATGTCGAAGTGAGTCCGTTGCCCTGCCAATTCCCCCCGTTGAACGCCGAATGCAGATACGTCATCACATTGCCGATCGGATCAGCCGTCGGGTTGTAGTCGATCACCATCGCATTGTCGTTCAGGTCGAGCACGCCGGTCCCGGTGATGGAAATCGCCCCTGCCTTCAATAAATTTCCTCCCCCCGAACCCAGCTCCGCCCGCGCGCCAGTCTGCACATTCACCGACGAAGTCGTCGTCAGCGATCGCCCAATCGTCAACTTTCCACGAGTAACGGTTGTCGATCCCGTGTAACTGTTCAATCCGCTCAAAATCACATTTCCAAACGATGTGCACGCGATGCTTCCCGCGCCGCTGATATTGCCCGAAACCGTTAGCGTGCGCGTATCCTGCACCACAAAGTTCAGCCCGCCGCCCGTCACGGCGATCGGCGCGCTGATCGTATGATCGGTGCCCATCGCAATCACCTGAGCCGCCGCGCCGTCGTTATCGAATATGAATCCGCCAGTTCCCGTTGCGGAGAAAAGATATTTATTCCCGCTGTTAATCGTGAGGCTCCCAACCGTCGTCGGCGAATTGAGAATCACATCCTGATCCTCGGGACCGTCAAACACCGCCCCCGTGCCCGGCCCATCGGGCTGGATTCCGCCCTCCCAAAGATTCGTATATCCCCACACCCCTCCCAAATCGCCCACCCAAAGCCGCGTCGATGGCGCGATCGAACCCACCACCATCGGAATGCTCACGCCCGTGCCCGTGTGCACATTGGTCATCGTGCACGAAACCTGCAAATCCAGATTGCCCGGCGTTTCAGCATTTATCTCCGGCCCAAGATCGAAAACACCGTTGCTTAAAAACAACAATTCATCCGTCATCGACGTCATCGTGCGATCAACCACCGTTGCGCCGTTTCGCGTCACCACAAACCGCAGGCTGTCGCCCGATTCCAGCGCATCTCCAGTCGTCGAAGCGTTCGTCATCCCGATCGCCAGATCCCTCGCCACAAGCGATCCGCTGTTGATGTTCATTTCCTGTTTGGTGCTCACAGTGCTGGATGCGGTAGTTGAACCGGCCGCTTTCTGAAGTGATGCATCTCCAACCGCAATCACTTTGGTGGCATCGCCGTTATTAAAGGCCGCCCGGGCATTGGCGCCGTATGAATTAGACCACGCCGCATCCACATCGGCGGCTGACGGTGAAGGGATAAGAAGCGCGCCGGTCTGATCCGTGGTCACTACATATCCGGTCCCAACGTTCACTTTCGCATTCGCGACCCCCGCAGGACCGTTATCCGCAGGCACCGTCGAACTGCTCTGTAAAAATGCGAACGTGGTGCCCGGTGTTATTTTGGCCAACGCATTTGCCGAGCCAAACGAACCTCCCGCGCCTCCCAGCGCTTCGGCATCCATCTGCCCAAAAGCGGACGCGTTCGCGATGGCAGTTCCACCCGTTCCATTGACGCCATTGGACGCACTGATTCCACCCGCGCCTGCGATCGCGCTCGCCTCGGCAAAGGCAGTGTCGGGCCCCGCGGTTGTTGCTGTTGCCGTGGCTGTCGCGTTACCTCCGTTGCCGCCATTTCCGACATCCGCGTTGCCTCCATTACCCGCATAACTAAAGGCATTGGCGTTTGCCAGGCTGGAACCGCCAGTCGTGCTGTTGTTGGTCAAATTGACCGTGGCTGTCGTATTCCCACCGCGTCCCCCAGACAGAGCCGGCGTGCCACCGGTCACGTCGCCGCCGGAAGCAGCGCTGCTCCCTTCGAAGATCGCACCTGCCGTCGCCGCTCCCACAATGTTCGAAACAGCCGTTAGATTCGTTGTCGCAACGGCATTGCCACCCGCGGTTGGCGCGGCCCCTTGATTGTTCCCACCCGCGCCTGCGATCGCCTGCGTCCCGACAAAAAATCCGCCACCGCTTGTCTCCATCAAGGTTGAACTCGAAGTCGCATCCCCGGCCATCCCCGCAACCCCTCCCTCAGAACCGCCGGCGCGCCCGCCAAAGGCAGTTTGACTCAGATCCCATTCGCCCGCCGTCGATCCACTGGCAATGTTTGAAAGAGTGACGCTCGCTCCATTGCCGCCGTTGGCTCCCACCTGCCCATCGCCTCCGCCCCCGCCACTTGCCAAAATGTTAAGAGAGACTTTTGCGCCGCCTTGAGACCCCGCAAACGAGTTCTGAACGTTGGCCGTCGCCCCGTTGCCACCCGAGAAGCCGACCCCTCTTCCGGCCCCACCAGAACCGCCTCCGATGCTAATGCTCGCATTCACATCATCCGGCCCGGCATTGCTGGCGTTGATCGATCCAATCCCCACCGCGCCGCTCCCACCATTTCCCGATGCAAGCGTCGGCGGGACAAATCCCCCGTTTCCACCATAAACGCCCAGAGTGGCAATAACGCTGCTCGAACCGACGTTGGCTGAAGACGAAACCGCGACCAGCGTCCCCGTGCCCATGGCGCCGTTGCCCGCATTCGCGCCGTTGACGATTGCGGAACCGCCCTCAGAGCCTATCGGGTCGGGATCTTGTGTTTCAGGATCCACAATGGCGTTGGCGTAGACCGTTGCGTTGATGCTGTTGGTTGCAAAAATATTCAGCGCTGCCGTGGCTGACGCACCGTCTCCCGTGTCTCCCGAACCTCCCACTGCCTGGATCGCCACCCACACCGATTTGGGCGTGGCAAAGTTAGCGGTATAAGTGGACGTCGCCGAGCCGGCGATGCCCCCGGTCGGACCGGTGTCTGTCCCGCCGCTATATCCGCCCGTTGCAGATTGTATAATGTTCAATGCGCCGCTGGACGTCGTTCCAACCGCCAGGGTATCCAGCGACACGCTTGCACCGTTTCCGCCGCTCGCGCCATTCGCGCCAAAGCCCCCGTTTCCTCCGATCACGATCAAGCTGACGCTCCCGGTCCCGCTGCCAGTCCCAGTGGCTCGATCGGAAAAAACCAGCGCGCTACCGCCCGAGCCCGCCGTGAACCCTGCGCCAGTCGCGTTTCCACCGTTTCCGCCGTATAGGGCCAGATCGCTGCTCGCATTGACACCTGAAGCAATCGCCTCTCCCAAGGCCCTGCCTCCATTCCCTCCGTTTCCACCACTCCCATTTGCCGAACCTCCCGCTCCGCCGTTTGCATTCGAGTTGGCGGTCGCGTTTTGGGTACTGCTGCTGGCCGATGCTTCAGAATCCGAGTCGCTCCCAACCCCGCCATTCCCCGTGCCACTAATGACATTCCCTCCCGCGCCGGCCAACGCATTCGCGTTTGCACTGATGTTATTGCCCCCGATCAAAAACTGATAAGCGGTCGCCGACCCACCCACGCCGCCATTGCCACTTTGCGTATCGCCGCCATTCCCACCAGTTGCATTCGAGAGATTGGTCAAACTGATCGATTGCGTCGTGCCGCTGAGATAGTCCAACTCAGCATCCGCAGACCCGCCCGCGCCGCCACCTCCATTGATGCCCGCGCCTCCGTTTCCGCCGGCAAGATTCAAATTGACCGTGACGTTGCCGTGATTCGGAAAAAAAATGGTGCCGGGAAAAGAACCCTGGGAGAAACTTTCACTGCCTCCCGCGCCGCCGATGTTTCCCAGTCCCCCCGCGCCGCCCGTGAGATTTGCCGTGAGCGTCGTGTCGCCATTCGCGGAGGAGTTGCCAAGCGAACTAAACGTGCCCACCCCTCCCGCGCCGCCGTTCCCCATCGCGCCGGCAGGAGAGCGTGTGCTTTTTGCTCCACCGGGCCCGCCTTGGCCACCCGCTCCTCCGGTTGCATTGGCGGTCAAAGTCATCGCGGCGCCACTGCTATTACTGCCGTTGATTCCAGAGAAG
>DATAPK010000002.1:0-5918 GCA_036265245.1 Tepidisphaeraceae bacterium
CAGATCACCTGTGTTACGACCTGGCCATCGTTAACATTGATCTGGCCCAGCGTGATTCCCGCTGTATTAAGAGATATCGTTGTATCTCCGCTACGCAGATCCGTATGAGCAAAATCGGCAAGATCTCCAGCGGCGCCTCCCGGAACATTGCCGAGGAACCATTGGGTTGAATCCGTGAAGTTGTAATTGCCGCCCACCCCATTCAACCAGGTGCCGCCCGTCGCCATCGCATTACTGCCGTAAAGATGGGCTGCAATCAGTGACGCTGCCGAACAGAGAGCAAATTTTGCCTTATTGTGACGAACAGAAGAACCACGACGTGACGACTGCCGACTAGAGCGTGTCATTCTCGCCTCCGCTAAATATGTTCCAACTCGCCGAAATGACTTGGGATGAGGGGGGACGGCAACCAACCCGCGCACTTCCCTCAACTCCACAAGCCACAAAGCTAACACCACATTTTCCGAAATGCAAGATAATTACCGCAATGTATGTCATGGAAATTGCATGCCGTCGCCTTTTGCACTTACCTCACGAAAATTGCTGCGTGGCGACTTTTTGCAATTTGTTTGTGTCATCTTGTATGCTGCATGCAGAAAGACTAGTTTCGTGAGATTGTATACCGATATACCATGAAACTATCACAATTTTACTTGCTATATTTCTGAACTCGCGGCATATTCATGCCTTCAATTGTTTTATGAGGCTTGGCGGAAAGCCACATGTCGATCAGGAATGTCGCACAACTTGCTGGAGTTTCAACGTCGACCGTGTCGCGGGTGCTAAATGAGCGCCCCAACGTAGCGGCCACAACGGTTGAATCTGTGCGTCGCGCGATGCGCGAACTCAGTTTCTCTCCGTCCGTGCGAAGAGGTTCCATGCGCTCCCGTGCCCAGGATGGCTTGAAGACGGCCACCATCGCATTCATTGTGTTCGGCACGTCTGGTTCCAGGCCCACGCCGGCGTTCGAGAAGCTTCTGCGCGGCGTCTCAGAACAATCCTCCCGAGCCAATCTGAGCCTGATTTTCAGCTTTGTTTCTGATCCATCGCAGTTGCCGCCTCGCATCACCGATCGCCGGGTGGATGGCCTTCTTTTGCACGGTGAAAAACCCGCGATTGAAGTCCAATCGAGACTGCAATCTTTGCCCACAGTCTGGCTAATGGCAAATCCGCAGCGGCCCGCTTGGGGCGATCAAGTCATGCCCGATAATTCCGCCATTGGCGCCATTGCCGCGGGATATTTATTGCGGCGTGGACACCGCCGTCTTGCCTATCTTGGCACCGGCGCTTCCTGGTCTCTGGAGATTCGCTCTCTGGCGTTCGCACACACGGCTGGTGAGGTCGGCGCGGAAGTGGAAATCATCGAAACCTCCGAGCCGCATGGCAGCGATTTCTGGGAACGCGACGGCCTTAACGTAGCCGCCCGTTCACTGGCTGAAAAACTGGCCTCGCTTCGCAGCCGGCCCACGGGCTTATTCATCGCCGAGGATCGCCTCGTGCCCCTCGTCGATGCCGCCATGAATCTCTACGGCGAATGGCACAACTCGACGTTTCCCGTCGATATTATTTCCTGCAATAACGAACGATCTCATTTCGCCGGTTTGGAATCGGCGCCCGCCACGATCGACATCCGTGCCGAATCCATCGGCCGGCTTGGTGTCGAACGCCTCATGTGGCGTTTGCGAAGTCCGGATTTGCCGGAGCGAATCCGTTGTATGGTCGAACCTGTACTCGTGGAAGCTGAAACATAAGACACATTTTTACGGCGTCCGAACCAGACGCCAATCGCATCACGCACCACACACGTGGTGGATGGAGGCAAGTATGAAGCGTCGTGAAGGATTTACGTTAGTCGAGTTGCTGGTCGTGATTGGCATCATTGCGATATTGGTCGGCATCCTCTTGCCTGCATTGAATCGCGCTCGACAGCATGCGGCTTTGATCCAGTGCGCTGCCCAGCTTCGTCAGGTGGGGCTGGCAACAGTTAACTATTGCAATGACAATCACGGTTGGCTGCCGCCTTATCAGGGCGACTTTGGCGACGCCACATTCTCAGCCAGTTGGCAGAACTATTGGCGGTATTGGTATACGGCCGGTAACCAATCGCTTCTTCCACTTGCCAACGAAGCCGGAAATGTAAACAAAGATCTGGGCTCAGGGATCGGTCGGCTGGTTGCGCTCAAATATTTGAGTTCAGGACCAGACAATGAAGATCCCAAATTTCCACATGGTGGCAAAATCATGAAGTGCCCGAATCATCCAATCCCGTTGGATGGGGGGAATGGATATTATTACTACAATCCCCATGTCGCGTTCTATGCCATTTCAGGCACAACCGCTACGAATAGCCCTTCTGTCATGCAAGCGTGGTGGAAAAAAATCCAGAAATTCGGCAAACTTCCCGGCGCGGGAACCCAGTGGGACACGGCGTTTCACGGATCAGAAGGAGGCATCACCACAGGTCTTACTTTGAATGGTCAATACCAATATCCCGCGCTCAGGAGCGCGCTGGCAACCGATCCAATCAACGGGACTTCTTCTGAAAAACAGGCAGGAACCCCTCAACAACCGGTCTGCCATTCCTGGGGACGTACTTTCGCATGGAACCTTCTCTACAGCGATGGAAGTGTAAAATCAGTTGTCACCGACCTTCGTGTGGAGCGATCTGGCGGAGCCCTCAACCGGACATTGGATCTGTTGGGTTTTCTCGAAAGGGTGGCCGATGGCGTGTCCATTAAGCCAACCGATTTGGCTAATAACGGAAACACTTACAATTTCATTCCGTTTTTGTCCAAATAGAAATTCTCCCTCTTGTTGAAGAAAACAAAATGAACCGGCGGGATCGATTATCCCGCCGGTTCTTTTTTCATCGAAGGCGCTCCCCCTGCTCGGCAGCAAATCGCGGCATTTCTGAGTACAAAACCAATCGCTTGGGGCATAGACGCGGCCCAATCCCGATTTCAATTGCATATTCGCGGCGGATAGAAAATTTGCACCGTCCCCGTCCTTTCGGCTACAAGTCCCCACGGCGGCCGCAATGGATTCACTTCGGCCGTGTTATTAAAATGCTCCGGCGAAACCCAAGGAGATAAAAGAATGTTCGCTTCCAGAACGACCGCGTGCCTGCTTCTTTCCGGCTGTTTTCTTGCCGCCTTCTGTGGCTGCCGCGCCAAGCCGGCGCCGGATTCCGGATTTTTACAACACGCGGATCTGATGAAGCCCGACGCCAAGATTCCCTACAACCGCATGTGGGTTAATCCAAAATATGTGAGCAAGAACTACACCGAAATTTACATCGCGCCGGTCAATACGGACTATGTGATGGCCCAGAATATCTGGGAAAAGGCGACTGCGGCAGCAGTCAACCCAGCGGATGTCAAGAAAAACGTGCAGATGCTGGCGGACTATACGCGGCAGGCGTATATCAAGGCGATCCAGAAGGACCCGAAAAAGAAGTACAAAGTGGTCGATAAGGTCGGGCCAAATACGCTGATCCTGGAGATGGCGATCACGCAGGCTGTGCCTTCCAAGGCGGAATTGCAGGCGCTTGGACTCGTTCCGTTCTTCTTCCTTGGAGCCATCACGACAGGAGTAGAAGTCGGGGCCAGCGCGGCAACTCATTCAGAAGACCAGGGCAAGGGCGTGATCGCTATCGAGGCGCGCACCCGGGACGGCGGCACCGGCGAAGTGAATAGCATGTTCGCCGACCGCGAGCATCCGCCCACCGCCGTTGTCGATGTCAAAGCGATCTTCTGGTGGGAACCGGCCAAGCCGATCCTTGACGGCTGGGCAAGGCAGTTCGTCGAGTTGGCGAATAACCCCAAGAAGAAGGCCGGCGAAATCCCAAATTTCGAGTTGCTGGTGTTCTGATCGGCTGGCGATTACGCAGGCAAATCATAAAAAACTTCTCGCGCCGGCGAAGCGATTTCGCAGGTCGTCCGATCCCTGCACATCTTCTTCGTAAACTCCGTTGCGATTGCGCGAAGAGTGCATCATTCGCCAGTTGCCGATGCTCATGCCCACGTGGGTGATGCGGTCCTTGTCTGTTTCGCCGTGAAAGAAGAGCAGATCGCCGGCATGGTAGGGGGTGCCGATGGGTTTTCCCGCGGCGAACTGCTGATGCGCATCGCGCGGAATTGAAATCCCGGAAAGACGATGCAGCAGAAAGGTCAGCCCCGAACAATCCAAACCCCACGCGGTGTTGCCGCCCCAAAGATAATAAACGCCGATCAACCGGCGCGCATCGTCGATCATCTGGGTTCGCGCAGCATCGGATGAAAGGCGCGACAACGGCCGCAGATCGTGAAGGTCGATCCATCCAGTGGGGAGCATCATCCCAGCCAATTGAACCCGAGCCCGTTCGCTTCTCTGCTCCGTGACATGAATTTCCGTCCCCCCCGAAAGACGCCCGGCCGGGATATTTTGCTGATGATCTGAATAAAGAATCGACGTCGCGGCACAAACCAGATGCGTCGGTACAGGTGCGGAAATTTCGCTCAAGTATGGAGCATACGTCCACCCCTCGTAACCGTCTGCCATGCGCACTCGCCGCCAATCTTTGCTGCTTTCAAGAATCTCCAGAACCGTGCCGTTAAAAACTTGCGTCAGCATCTCTGAAATAAACGACGGCTCGCGATGTAGATCGGTGAGGTTGGTGGCGACGGATATCTTGTTGCTCACGATGCGCCCTCCTTTTTCATCACGCCGATGCCGGGGCGATTCGGAATGCTGACGCGTGCATTTCGATCATATTGAATGCCGCCAAATGGATCATTCGAGATCAGCAGGGGCGCATCCAGATCGATCCAATCGGCAGCCCCGGCAAGGTGAGCCATCGCGGTGGTTCCCAGCGACGTTTCGATCATTGATCCAAGCATCACTTTTATGCCAACCTCGCGAGCATGATTGAGCATGCGATGAGCGGCAATAATGCCGCCCGCTTTCATTAGCTTGAGATTCACGCCTCGTATTTCGGCACGGGCTAATTGATCGATGTCGTCGATTGTCTGCACCGATTCATCCGCGACAATCGGAATCGATGTTCGGCCCTGAAGTTCGCCCATTGCTTGGATCTGATCCGATGCCAGCGGCTGCTCGATCAACTCGATGTCATACTTTCCCAGCCACTGGAGGTGCGTGACGGCCTGATCGAATGCCCACCCCGCGTTGGCGTCAACACGAATCTTGACGTTAGGCCTGGCTTGCCGCACCGCCGCCACGCGCGATTCATCGTCATCGCTGCCAAGCTTGAGCTTGAGGATCGGATAATCGGACATCGCCGTCGCCATGCGCGCCATATTATCCGGCGTGTCGATGGCGATGGTAAAACTGGTCGTCAAATTGGTTGCCGCCGGGATACCAAGCAGTTGATGCAACGGCATCCCACGGCGTTTGGCGATCCGATCGATCAACGCCATCTCCAACGCCGCCCGCGCGGGTGCCGGGCCTTCGGGAAGCCAATGCGGAATTTCGTCAATATTTTCGGGAAACGGCAGGGTTAAACACGCGGCGCGATCCCAGCACTCGATCATCCGCGACGAATCAACGCCATAATAAGGTGGAATCGTCCCCTCGCCCCAACCGCTGTCATCGTGCAAACGAATCCAGAACGATTGCCGGGTTTCACTGACACCATGTGCTAGTCGAAATGGATGACGGAGTCGAAGAGTTAACGTCTCCCAGGAGAGACAATGCCCATTCATGGATGCCCGACTTTCATTTTCCCGGCAAGACTGGACGATTTTACCCAGGCGTGACCAAAAGAAAAGCTGCAATAAAGCGCCGCGCCTTTTGTTTAGCCGGCGAGCATGCTCGCGGGATTTACGATTGATTTCTTCCGCTAATGTTGTGGCGACGGAACAAAACCAGGATTCCGCGAACCGGAAAAAGAAAGTCGCAGTCGATCCAGATAAAGATAA
>DATAPK010000003.1:0-7225 GCA_036265245.1 Tepidisphaeraceae bacterium
GACAAATCTCGCCAGATACGTCGCATACGCCTTCAAAATCGCCGGCTCCTGCCGAAGGTTGCCGCCGTGATAAACGCCCGACGTTTTCATCCACCCCGGCGGACTCCACGGCGACCCCCACAACTTCAAATCCGGCCGAATGCTCTGCGCCGCCTTGATATACGGAATCAGCATGTACCGATCGCGCTCGATCGAAAAATGCTTCATCTCCACATCCCCCGGCACATCATCCAGCGAATACGGGCTCAGCCCAAAATCACTCGACCCAATCGGTATTCGACCAAAATTAAATCCCAATCCATCCTTCTCATCGAATAGCGCATGCATCACCCGATCGCGATCCACATCATCAAGCCGAAGCAACGCCCGCCAACCGATCTCATTAAAACAACCCCCAAATCCCTCAACCCGCTGCGCCGTGGCTTCCGGATCAACGACAATCGTCAGCGGCCCCGTCGGCTGTTCCATATCCCCCGCCAAATCCGGCTGCGTCGCGGGCGTGCCCCCTCGCGTCACCTCCGGCACCGCCGCCGTCGTGGGCGTCACCCCCGGCCGATTCACCCATCGCTGCGCGTCCGTGCTCACAACCCACGTCCACTCTCCCGCCATCGCCTGCGACGAACCAAAAACCGACGCCGACGTGATCAACAACAAAATGATCGCGAATAGCCGAATCTCGCAACGTTTCCGGACTATCTTCCTGCACATCGTTCTGATTCCCTTCGAAAATGATCGCGCCGCCCCCAAACAGTCACGATACTTCAACGCCGTCAGAAAGCCTACCTCCGGACCACCAAGCAACAACGCAAAGGAGCGGCGCTTGTCTATGACGATCCAGAGACCGCGACGGCGCGAAGAAAGACGCGACGAAAACCCATTTGTATTTTCACTTCGCGATTTCTTCGTGATTTCGCGCTTTCGCGGTCTCTTCTCACCCGCATGTCGCCATGAATATGAGTTACACCAAACGCAAACCCTCCCCCGCATCTCGATCCAAAGCTCACCTGCCCGCAATGCATCGGGAAATTTCGAAAGCGCCCTACGGTTTCGTCGCCTGCCCCGCAAACGATCGCTCCACTCGATCCGCCTGATCCGAATCCCGCGGATAATCCCGCCACAGCCACCGCATCATCTCCGGCAGCATCGCTCCGCCTTGCTTTTGTCCATGCAAACCAATGCCCCACGCATAATTCAAATCGTACCCCTTCTTGCTCAGTGCATCCGCCAGCCGAACATTCTGAGTATGCCAATCCAATGCAGGATTGGCATTACGGTTGTCATTCACTCCATCCTGGAGAAATACGCGGATCGGTTTTTTGTCCGCCGCCGCAGCCAACTCCGGATACGTATCCCCTTCTCCTCCCCGAATTCTCGTGAAGCTCCCCACGATGCTGATGACCTTCCGAAACATCTCCGGCCTCTGCCACGCAACCGTAAACGCCGCAATCCCACCCGAGCTCGCCCCCATGATCGCGTGCATCTCCGGATCAGGCGAAATGTTGTAATCAATGCTGATCAACGGCAACAATTCATCGCACACAACCTTCGCAAAGTTGCCGTCCAATTGCTGATACTCCCATGGCCGCAGTGTCGAATTATCCCCCCAGTCGTGCGGATTCGGCTCCGGCGTCTCCGCCGGTTTCCCCGGATCAAGAAAAACCGTGATCGCCACCGGAATCTCCCGACGCCACGTCAGATTATCAATCACATTGATCGCCCGCACATCCCCATTTCCGTCCATCATCGCCTGCCCATCATTAAACACCATCAGCGCCGCCGCCTGCGATGAATCATATTGCGCCGGCACATACACCCAGTACGTATGCGCATAACTCATCGGAGGATTCACCCCAGCCGACAACGCCGTCAAACTCGATGCCCCGCGCTGCGCCGTAAACGTCGGCACAGGCCCCGCATAAACCTTCGTCGGCAACGTCGTCGGCCCCACAAGCCTCCCATGCGGCACACCTTCCTGCGCCAACGAATCCGGCCCAAGATGATAAAACCCATCCAAGTTCGCCCCCCGGCCAGCCCCATCGCGCGCCGGAAACGTCTGCGCCCCCGCCGGCCACCCTATCGCAAATAACACCACCGCTATCAATGTCGCTGATCTCATGGAAATCGCTCCTCATCCGTAATCGTACAGCATGACAGAAAGATCGAGTTAGCCCCGCCGCTCGCGGCGGGATCAACCCCAAGGCAATCGCATCTGCCTTTTCCGTAGCCGCGACGCCTGCGTCGCCTCTTTTCTTGATTATAGATCAAGCCCACGCGACTCCACTAAGCTCGTCGAAGCAGGCGTCATAGCCACACGCTCGGATTCACTAACGGTGAACATGCGATTCCGCTGGACCAGCCCCTACAAAAGGATGGGGAACAGAAACCCCTCCGCTTTTTCTTGCCCTCACAATTGCCAATCCGCCAATCTTCAGGCAAACTCACTCCTCGTTCGGTTCCTTTGCGGGGCATTGATTTTACCGTTCACAGTTGCCCTAACCATGGAAAGAGACAAATGAACCATCGAACCCGCACAAAAATCCTGGCCCCCATCGTTCTAGGCCTCGCCCTCTGCATCACCGGCTGCGGCTCAAAGATCGATGGAAAATATATCGGTGCCGGCAACATGGTCACCATCGAACTCAAATCCGGCAAAGCCACCATCACCGACAGCTCCGCCGGCACAACCGAAACCGACGATTACACCGTCGACGGCGATAAAATCACCATCAAGGCCAAGCAAGGCGACCTCCTCCTCACCCGCATGCAGGATGGCACCCTCTCAGCTCCATATCCCTTAGGCGATTTCAAAAAGAGCGCAGGCTAGAACATTCACCTGAAAACCCGAAGCTGTTTCAAAACCCATTTCAGCAACAGACGCCGGTGTCTGAGGTATTCCGAAGACCCGGATTTTTCCTGCAATGATCCGCATCTTCGGAGTATCTCACAGACAGCTTCTAAGTTTTGAAACAGATCCTCAACCACCGCCCCCACGCGGCCTCCCTCAATCGCCCCGTGCACGCAAAACTTATTAAACAAACCCAACTAAATCCCCACCCAATTTTATTTATCCAGAAAAGCCCCCACCCGCCGCTCAAGGTCCGCAAAGTCCACCGCACCCTTGATCCAGTAATCAGTGGCATTCAACCCGTGCGCCTGCGCGCGATGCCCATCATCCGAACTGGCCGTAAACATGATGACTGGCAAGTTGGCCGTTCGAGCATCACTTCGGATTTGTCTTAATACCTCTAGCCCATCCATTCCAGGCATCATCACATCCAGAATCACAAGCTTGGGAAGATGCAAACGCAAATATGCCAACGCCGCCTCCCCGCTATCGACGCACACGGCATTCGCGCCATGATGCCTCAAAAGCCTCGCCAAAGGCCGGCAAGCCTCGAGATTGTCATCGACAATTAAAATCAGAGTGATCGCATGCTACACTGCAAATTAATTAAACACGAGGAAATAAAACCGCCTATTTCTTCCATGCCAACAATGAACGCATCCCTTCACTTCAATCAAACACGACGTATTCACGGCAACCAGACAGTGCCAAAAACTTTCTCCCTCTCCCTGTGCTCAGATCATTCGCGGAGATCGCGAGGTGGAAGGGCAGGGGAGAAGGTGCATTTCCTTCTTAACCGCAATCCAAACGCCCCGGTTACGTACTGAATCAAATGCCCCCGCCCTTCTGGGTCTACTTATTCCCCGCTATACTCGCCGCCAGTCCCACTCCTTCCCCGGAATGGATTAAGGAAACGAATGAATCGACCACACACAATTTCGATTTGGGCGTTAGCACTGCTCGGCGCACTCACCTCTTGCCGCTCCGCCCCGCAAACCTCCGCCCCATCCAACCCAACTCCAACCTCCTCTGCCTCGTCCCCTCAAACAATCGCCCAGCCACATTACACTTATGTCCTCGTTCACGGCGCCTGGGCCGGCGCATGGGAATGGAAACACGTCGGCGAACTCCTCCAGGCCGACGGCAACACCGTCTACCGCCCCACCCTCACCGGCCAAGGCGAACGCGTTCACCTCGCCACGCCCGACACCGATCTCAACACCCACATCACCGACGTCGTCAACACGATCCTTTTCGAAAATCTCCACGACATCGTTCTCATGGGCCACAGTTACGGCGGAATGGTCATCACCGGCGTCGCCGACCGAGTGCCCGACCGAATCAAAGCCCTCGTCTATGTCGACGCCATCCTCCCCAACGACGGCGAAAGCGCAAACGTCGCCCTCGGCCGACCACCGCGCCCCACCACCTCCCCCTTCCTAACCCCGCCCGGCGGCTGGCCTCCTCCCCAGGGAAAACTGCCCCCCTACATCGTTCCCCAGCCCGCCAAAACCCTCAATCAACCCATCTCTCTCACCAATCCCGCAAGCCACTCGATCCCCGTCACCTACATCCTCACCGTCGATCGCGGCCGCGCACCCGAGCAAGACACCTTCTTCAAATCCTACCAACGCGCCAAAGAACGTGGCTGGACCACCTGGATCATGGAAGGCGACCACGTCGTCAACGTCACCCATCCCGTCGAACTAACCAAACTCCTTGAACAAGCTCCCGCCGCCGCCAGCCCAGGCCCAACCAAACCTTCTCCTTGAACACTGAGGACTCCATCATGAAGCCAAAATTCTCACAAGCCCTTTCAAAACCCATTCTTTCTGCCCACGCCGGGTCTGAGGTACTCCGAAGACCCGGATTCTCCTGCGATCTCAACAACCTCAGCTATAGCATCTGCGTTTTGAAACAGCTTCTACTATTAACCTTCACCTCCGCCCTAAGCCTCCCATTCGCATCTTCAGCCAGCGCCCAAGCCGTGCTCCCCGAAAACTTCACTGTCGCCCAGCCCCAAATCGCCCAGCACACCATCAAGTTCTCCGACTTCGGCGCCGTCGCCGACGGCAAAACACTCAACACCGACGCCTTCAAAAAAGCCGTCGCCGCAATTGATCAACAAGGCGGCGGCAAAGTTGAGATTCCCGCGGGAACTTATCTCACCGGGCCCTTCAAGCTGACCAACAACATCGAACTGCACTTGGCCGACGGCGCAACCATCAAATTCACCGACGACCGCTCCCAATTCAAACTCACCGACGGCGGATACGAAATCTGCCTCAGCGCCGAAAACTGCCACGACATCGCCATCACCGGCAAAGGCATCATCGACGGCTCCGGCCAATCCTGGTGGTCCGAATTCCGCGCCTATCAAGACATCACGCGAGGCAAAACCAAGCCCCCTGCCGGAACCAAGCCCGCCCCATTACCGCATCGGCCCTACCTGATCTGGCTGAACAACTGCTCTCGCCTCCTCCTCAAAGACGTCACGCTAACCAATTCGCCGATGTTTCATTTTGTCCCCAAAGACTGCCACGATGTGACGATCGATTCTGTCACGATCACAGCGCCTGACACTTCACCCAACACTGACGGCATCGATCCTTCCGGCTCAAACTATCACATCTTCAATTGCACCATCGACACCGGCGACGACAACATCGCCCTCAAACCGCATCCCGCCCCCGAGGGCCACGCCGGCTGCGAGAATTTTCTCATCGAGCACATGATTTTTCGCCACGGCCACGGCATGAGCATCGGCGGCGGCAGTCACGGCGGCGTCCGAAACATGCTCGTCCGCGACTGCACCTTCGAAAACACCGATGCCGGCGTGCGCATGAAAGCCGGCCGCGATCGTGGCGGGATTGTCGAGCATCTCACTTATGAAAATCTCCAAATGACCGACGTCAAAACCCCCATCAACATCATCAGCTATTACCCCAGTGTCCCCTCCGATCTGGCCAATGATTCCGCCCAACCCATCACCGATCACACGCCCATCTGGAAAGATCTGGTCATCCATAATCTCACCGCCACCGGCGCCAACCTCGGCTGCCAGATCGTCGGCCTCGCCGAACAGCACGCGCAAAATATCCTGCTCGAAAACGTCAACATCTCATCGAACGGCGTCCCCTGCCAAATCATCCACGCCGACGACATCAAATTCGTCAATTCCAAAATCACTGGCGCCCCCGGCACCCCAAACCAAATCGTCGATTCAAAAGTCGAAGGGCTCGATTGATTATGCTTAAATATTTGGTACTGGAGAAAATCAAACCGGATCGCCTGGCCCCGAAAATTCAGGATTCGCCGCAGAGGCGATGAGCACGCAGAGGATATAGCCCTGTTATTGTTGATGTGTGAGGTGCAATCTGCCCGGTTCTCTGTCAATTAAATAGCCATTCCAAATTTCTGTCTGTCCTCTCTTCTCTGCGACCTCTGCGCCTCCGCGGTGAATAATCTTGGCTAAAACAAATGCTTCACCAGCAAATAAATCCACACTGACATAAACAGTACCGGCAACAACGTCGGCGCCACCATCCCCATCAGACGATGATTTCTTACCCCTTGAATCGGCGGCAACGGCGTGCTCGCAAGTGAATCCGAAAACACCGCATAATGTTTTCGCAGCGCACGCATCGCTCGATATCCCGACACAATCGCCAGCGATATCAAAATCGCCGTCGCAATCGCAACCATCGGAATGATCGTCAACAGCGTGCGTCTTGGGTTTCCACTCACCACTGGCGTGCCAGATTGGATTCCGTTGGAGATGACCGCATACGCCGTGAACAAAAAACTCTGGCTCGTCACAAACAAATTCATCCTGTTTCCAATCAGACTGTCTTCATGCTCAATCATCTCCCGAATGATGCGATAATACTCCAGCGCATGCGCCGCATCCGTCTTCTCCTCTGATGCGATCTTTTGAATCATCTGGTCCATGCGCTTCTGTTCTTATCCCCTCTTATCCCCTCGCCCGGTACCCCGGGAGAGGGTTAGGGTGAGGGTCTTAACTTTTTTGCTGGAAACTATTTTCCATCTCCCGCCCGAAACTGAATCAACCCACTCTCGCGCATCGTCTCCTCCACCTCATCCAATTCCAACGGCGCCGCCGTCGTATGCACATCCACCCCCTTCTCCGTCACCGCCACCGTATCCTCCACCCGAATATACAACTTCTCCTCCGGCACCCACATCTGCGGATCGAGCGCAAACACAACTCCCGCCTCCAGCGGCCGGGATTTGTAATTCCCCACATCATGCACCGCCATCCCCACCGAATGCGACAGCGACCCCGCAAACTGCAACAATCTCTCCGCCGCCGCCCGATAAACCGCCTTGCTCCATTTCCACGACTCCAAAATCGGCGTC
>DATAPK010000004.1:0-4824 GCA_036265245.1 Tepidisphaeraceae bacterium
GCGCTGTCGGCGATCCGCGCCGGCGCGGATCACGCCCAGGGCACGATCAATGGCGTCGGCGAGCGCTGCGGGAATATGGATCTGATTCCGCTGGTCGCCAATCTTCAGTTGAAATATGGTTATGACTGCCTTCAACCGGGCACGCTTTCTCGTTTGACGGAAGCAAGCCGGTTTGTTTACGAGACGGCGAATTTGAATTTATTCCCCGGGCAGGCGTATGTGGGGTCGAGCGCTTTTGCACACAAAGGCGGCATGCATGTTCACGCGGTGCAGAAGGATTCAAGCACTTATGAGCATGTTTCGCCGGAATCGGTGGGGAATACACGGAAGATTCTGGTGAGCGAGTTGTCGGGTGCAAGCAACATCGCGGCCAAGGCGGGCAAGCAGTTCGATATCGAGCACGACAAGGCCACGCTTCGGCGCGTGCTCGAAAAAGTGCAGGAGTTGGAAAACGCCGGCTATCAATTTGAAGCCGCGGAGGCGAGTTTTGAGTTGCTGCTTCGCAAAGAGATCGGGCGGTATCGCAAATTCTTCGATCTCGAACACTATCGTGTCGTCGTGCTGCGGGTAGACACCAAGGAACCCGTGGCGGAAGCGACAGTGAAGTTGCACGTGGACGGGAAAACTGAGCATACCGTTGCGGAAGGCGATGGCCCGGTGGCGGCGCTCGATTTGGCGTTGCGGCGGGCGTTAATGCCGCATCTGCCAGCGATCGCAGATGTGCATCTGACGGATTACAAGGTTCGCGTGATCAATTCCAAGGATGAAACCAGCGCCAACGTTCGCGTGATCATTGAATGCAGGCGAGAGAAACGCGACGGCAGCAAAGAAGTCTTCGGCACCATCGGCGTCAGCGGAAACGTCATCGATGCAAGCTGGCAGGCACTGGTGGAGGCGTATGAATATCACCTCATCCACATTGAAGAGCGTGCGGGCGCGATGGCGCAGTAGATAAATATCATGCTCCCGGACTGATTTTCCCGAGGCAATCAATTGGCCGTTTTTGCATTAACGAGGGTCGCCGGAATGCTCGCCGAGAGTGGCGGCTTCGAGCATCGCATCGCCGCCTCGTTTGGTAGCGCCCCGGGCACGCCAGAGATGCCAAACCGCCGGCAGCACCGAGATAAAAACGATGGCGAGGATGACCAGCTCGAAATGTTTCTTGAAAAATGGTCTGCTGCCGAGGAAATATCCGCCAACCAGGCAGATCGAAACCCACAAGAGCGCGCTAACGATGCTGTATGACAGGAATCGCGCATAATTCATCTTGCCGATGCCGGCCACGAACGGAGCGAAAGTGCGGACGATCGGCACGAAGCGGGCGAGGATGATCGTCTTGCTGCCGTGATGCTCGTAGAACGCTTGCGCGTGAAGCAGGTGTTTTTTGTTCAGGAGCTTGGAGTCTTCACGCCTGAAGACCGCAGGCCCGAGTCGCCGGCCAAGCCAGTAATTGACGTTGTCGCCAATGAGCGCAGCGCAGACAAGCAGCGGCGCGACAATCTGAATCGACAAACCAATATCTCGCGCCGCAACCGCGCCGATGGCGAAGATCAGAGAGTCGCCGGGAAGAAAAGGCGTGACCACCAAACCGGTTTCGCAGAAGACGATGGCGAACAAGACGATGTAAAGCTTATTAACGCCGACAAAATCGACCATGTCACGCCAGGCGTTGTCTTCACCAAGATGAGTCAGTAAGGCGACAAGTTTGTGAAAAAATTCCATCACGCTCCTTCATCGTCGTTTATCGGTCATTCTCAGCAGATGTTCAAATTTATTGTCAGGAACGGTCTGTGTCGGCAGGCTCACGGTGCGCTGGCGTCGATTCTTCCTGAACAAAATATACTGTATTTGAAACGTAGTTGTCGCGCGTTTTGGCGCGGCCTTTGCGTTATGAATTACGGTTTTGACGAAAGGTTCAATTATGTATGCACTAACAAAACGATTGTTGGTTGCAACAATGGGGGTTATGCCGGTTTTCGGCCTATCTTTAACCGCAGGCTGCGAACATACCCATGCGACAATCGTGGCAGAAGCACCCGTTGAAGACGATGTTGTCGCCGCGCCGGGGTATTACTATGACGCGGAATATTACGACAATTTCGGACATTTTCACTCGCGTCGCTATTGGTATTACGACGGCCATCGGTGGGATGGCAGAGACGGCGTTCCATCAGGATTTCATGCTGAAGCGCGGCCGCATGGACATTTTGATGGCCATGACAATCACCACGACGATCATCATGATGGTCACCATTAAACGCTTTTTCGTCGCCTGGAAATCAACAGCGCCCCTGCAAACAGCAGCGGCGCTGTGATGGGTTCCGGAACCAGTGTGCCCAAAGATGCGCCAAGGGCGACAGGCGCCGGGGCCGGCAAACTCGATCCAAAGTTCATCGCCAGCGCGTTGAAGTCGAGCAAATTAACAATGCCATCGTAGGTGAAATCCCCTTGATCCCATTCTGTTGAACTCGATCCGAAATTCGTCGCCACGGCATTCAAATCGAGACTATTCACCACTCCATCCAGATTCGCATCGCCAGAATAGGTGTAGCGCATCAATATTGCGTTGGAGCCAATCGGTTGGCCAAAGAAGGTGCCGCTTTTGTGGAGCGTGGAAGCTTCGGCGTAGCCAATTGCGGTTTTGTGAGCGCTGGTGGAATCGGTCGCGGCGGTGGTGCTTTCAATTCCCAGGCCGTTCCAGGCGCCGGATGCGTAGCCGCTGACCAAGGCGGCGCGGATCGATGCATCAGGAGTCGCGCCTGTGTAATTCACAACCATCGCGTCGTTGGCTAAATCGAGTTTCGAGGTTGCATCGATGGAAATGGCGCCCGCGCTGTTTCCCACGCCAGAAGCAGCCAGATGAAGCGTCGCTCCACCATTGACGACAAGAATCCCATTGCCAGTGTGCTGCGCGATCGTGGCGATTCCGGCGGTAACGATGAACGAACCTTTATTGACGATCGCGACATGATTAGCGGGCACATTTGTATCGGTGAACGGATCTTGTGTGGCGTCCACCGTAACAGAGTTGTTCGAGCCAATTGCAATCGTTGAGCCGGGCGTCACCGAAACCGTCGCACCAGTTGTTGCGAAAGAGATTGTGCCAGTATCGATGGTATTCAGCGTGCCGCCGTTCCAATTGAGCGTGCCGCTGTTGATGGTCATGACCTTGCCCGCCGCAATGTCGATCGTTCCGCCGGTGGCATTCACAGTGATAGGCCGAGCCGTTGTGATGGAGTTGGTCGCCAGATTCCCGCCATCGAAAATCAATGTGCCGGCCGGTGCGCCAAGATTACTGTCCTTGGAAATCGCAAGCGTCCCGCCACTGAGAGTGGTGCCGCCTGAATAAGTATTCGTGCCGCCCAAGGCCAGATTGCCGGTGTTTGTTCCAGCCAATGTTAATGCGAGCGTGCCTTGGCCACCATCAAAAAGGAAGCCGTTGTAGGTTGTGCTTCCAGAGCCGTTGATGGTCAAAGTTCCCGACGATGAGCTGTTATTGATCACCTCAGCCGACGCGTTGGAAGCGTCGAGCGATGCGATGGTCTGGTTCACGCCAAACACATCGAGCACACCTGTGGAAGTGATATGCACCGCGGTGGTCGTGGGCAGTGCATTGTTCACTGCGATTTGAATCTCCCCACCAGTGCTGCTGTCGATCGTGCTGGCGCCGGTGTATGAGCTGGTTCCCGCCAATGTCACGATGCCCGCGCCGCCGGTGAAATCGACATCGCCCTGGCCGCGAATCGCGCCGGTGATGGTCAAAGAGTTATTCACATTAGCGCCCAGGCTAAGGCTGAAGCCGGTGATGGGAACAGCATTGTCATTCATGACGATGTCGTTGCCGATGGTCATCAAACCGCGCGAGTTGATTTGCACGGTAGATGGTTTGACACGAATTGTCCCCCCACCGCTGAGCAGGCCGCCTTGCAGACGAAGTTCCATCGGGTTGGCGACAACCAAGTCGCCCAGGAAGGTGTTGCCGTTCGGATCTGCAGCGAAGCCATACGAAACACTGCTGGGTGGAGCGATACTGACGGTGCCGGCGTTAATCGCAAGCTGGCCAAGAACATCCGTCGTGTGGATTCCAGAAATAACCAGCGTGCCCGCCCCGCTCTTGGTGAGGTTGCCTCCGCCATTCAGGATATTATTGAGCGTCAACGTATGGCCGTTCGTGTCGATGCCGCTGGTTGTGCCGACGCTCAGATTCACCGCGCCAAACGTGGTTGGCAAAGTAAGATCGTTAAGTATCCGCAACGTGCCGCCAGTCAGTCGAATTCCGCCGGCGCCCGTGCCGAGATTCGATACGCTACCGACGGCCAGTATGCCGTTCTGAATAAATGTCGGGCCAGAGTAGCTATTGCTCGCAGTGAGCGTGACGACCGTGCTTGCGGAGCCATTGTTGATTCCAACGGACCCCGTGCCAGTGATTCGGCCGGAATAATTACCATCGGTTGATTGACTGAACACCAGCCCGCCGTTGTCGGTCACGCTGTTGCTGGCTGGAATTGCGGGCAAGCCCCAAGTCGCCGCTTGCAGGACACCCTGGTTGATGACCGTCCCGCCGGTATAAGTGCTCGTTCCGTTCAGAACGAACGTTCCCAAATTGCTTTGGGTGAGAATCAATCCAGGCGTCGCTTCCGATACGCCGCCATTGGTGGTGACCGTGACACCCACCTGAGGCGAAACAGTTTGCGATTGCTCCATCTTCACCGGCGCGTTGATCGTCGCGTTCCCGGTAGCGGCCAGTCCGTTAACCAGAGTGATCGCATGCGCATCGCTCGCAACACCGATCGTATATGGCGAAGAGTTAGGCCCAAAAACCAA
>DATAPK010000005.1:0-4641 GCA_036265245.1 Tepidisphaeraceae bacterium
CCCCGGGCGGCCGGTGGTGGCGATTGCAAAAGCTTCGTTGATCACGCGAGGCAGTTCGCGGATGTCTTTGACGAGATAATTCCATTTGGTGCATGGCCGCGTGATACCGGTGACATCGGCTTCCTGGAAAGCGTCGTTGCCGATGACCTTGGTGGCGACCTGACCCGAGAAAACGATGATCGGCACGCTGTCCATTTGCGCGGTGGCGAGCGGCGTGACGGTATTGGTTGCGCCGGGGCCGGAAGTCACGATGCAGATGCCCGGCTTGCCGGTGGCGCGGGCGTAGCCGTCGGCGCAGTGGCCGGACGATTGCTCGTGGCGGTTCAAAATGAACTTGGCGGGGGTTTTGTAGAGCTCATCGAAGACGGGGAGGATGGCGCCGCCGGGGTAGCCGAACATGAGTTCGACTTTGTGTTGCTGGACGAGCATTTCGTGGAGGATCTTCGCGCCGGTTTTGCCCTTGTATTTGGGCTGGGCGGAGGTGGAAGTCGAAGGGGCGGCCGTTTTGTCGTTGAGCATGGTCATGGGAAACTCTTTCAAATAGGAAGGCCGCGATTTTAGCGGTATCTTCCGACAGGATCAATAATTATCAGGAAAAGAACGCAAGCGGGGCGGGCCAGCAGCGGGCCCGAAAGGGCGCTAACTGCCGGCCTATCTTACGCCCACCGTAAGGCGGGAAGATGGGCGGTCTGTGGCTTTCATAATCTCTGCAAACCCTTTTGATTACTCGCTTTATCGCAATAAATGGGTTCGTTTATTCAAATCGTCGGCTTGCGGATACAAACTCCTGCTGCCAACGACACACCATCCTAGCTGGACAGGGTTTAGGCCGTCAAGCAGATTCGGCGATTGTCCTGCCGCACTCCGGGCAACAGTCGGGCGTGGCGCGGAGGTCGTATCCGCAGGTCGGGCACAAGCCCAGTGGATTGATCCGCCTTGCCCGGAAGCGGCGATACGTCCAGATCGCGGGCAGCGCCATCAGCAAAATCATCGCCTGCCACGTGTGGACGGCCAATATCCACGACTCGTCGTATTCGCCGGGATTCATCGTGCCGGCGTAATGCCTTGCGTCGAAGCCCGGTGATTCCCAATTCATCACCATCTTTGTGAGGTCAGTTGGGACATAGATATGGAACCCCGTCGTCCAGCCGGCGTGAAAGTTGCGCATCCAGTCCGTCGAGCGATTTTGAAAAAATGGTGGATCGAGATAGGTGCGCGAAAACCTGAATCGCAGCGTGTTCCAATACGAGCTGGCCTCGAAGGAATAGGCGTAATGCTGGTCCGGCGATGGTGCGTGCGCGTAATGAATTAGGGCGAGATCCATCTGCCCCAAGGCGTTGCGGATCCAAAGGACGCCGACTGCCACAAACAGCAGCAGCGACACCGCGGCCAGAAGATTAAACAGTCGGCGGCGGATCACTGCTGCGCCTCCAGCCAGTGAATTGCCTGATCGATGGGCAGAAGCGCGAATCGATGGCCCGCGCCGGAATCGTCGATGAAGAATTGCATCTTTGGCCAACCGGCGTCGTTGAAGAGTTTGGCGGCGTGCTCGCCGGCGGAGAAAGGAACCATCGCATCCTGCTTTGAGTGAATGATCGCCAAGGGCACCGCGCGCTGCGCGGCGCGAAGCTTTTCATCAGCAAATGCCGCCGGCTCGCATTGCATAATCACCCCCGCCGAAACCGGAAACGCGCCGGCGATCTTCTCTGGGAAATTCATCAGCAGGCTATAGGTCAGAAATCCACCCTGCGAATGTCCGCCGACGAAATATTTTTCGATTGGATATGCCTGGCGAAGCTCATCCATCGCAGCGGCCACGAGAGCTGGGCTTTCGTGGTCGGTGCCGGGAAATCCTTTGAAGGTGCTTCGGCCGACGTAATCGACGTAGGTGTAATTGAATGCGGGCTCGTCGCCGATTGACGAAGGCATCTCGCCATTGATCCCGATGAGCAAATAATCGCGGGCGATTTGTGGCCATGTTGTGGCGATGGTGTTCACATAAACTCGGCCGTTCATGTTCGAGCCGTGAAGAATCAAAATCGCCGGCCATTTTTTGGCGTCGGCGGCTTTGAAGCCGTCGGGGGCGCGAATCGAATAAGTCAGCAATCCATCGGTCGATCCGTCGACGATCTTCCCGGCGACAAGCGGCACATGATGCACAAATTCCGGCGCGGGGCGTCCTCGCCAGCTAAACCACGGGGCAAAGCCGTTGGCGTTGCCTGCGCCGGCGAAGCTTTTGCCGTCGGCGGCGACGTCGAACCATCCGCTGCCCGCGCGAAATGACTTGAAGGTGAAGTCGAATCGCCGGCCGGTGAGCTTTCCTTCGATCTCGGAGCCGCCTTGCATGGCGTAGCGCCCTTTCACCTTCTTGCCGGTTTGATTGAGTTCCATCAAGCCAAGATCGGTGAGCCAGAGGCCGTTGAGATTGGCGAGATTTCCCGTGGCGGCATTCGGGTCTGGCCGCCAGCCGTTCCACGTGCCAGTGCGGCCATCGTTGTCGAGTTTGAAGTCGCCGTGGAATGATTGACCGGATTCGTCGAGATTCCAGTGCGCATCGCCGCTGGCGTTGCCTTCCTGGTAATGGAAGGTCAGCGCTGGCCCTTGAGCTGATCCTTTGAGTATGAATTCCCCGCCGGCGCCGTAAGAGCCGGTGACATCGCCGTTGGTTTGTTTGAGTGTGACAACACCGAAAGAGGTGCGCCATTCACCGTCGAAGGAATTGTCTGCCCTCGCCGATGTGACCGCCAGGCAACTCCAGAGCAAAGGCATCCATAGCCAGAATCGCATGCACAACCTCCGGTTTACCGGAGGTTGGACGCACGACCCGGAGTTTAGTTGCAAAATCGCCGGCAGTTACACGTGCGTATGCACGTCGGTTCCCGTCGGGCGGAGACGGAAATGGTTGTCCGTCACGCCCGTGGAATGATCGTCATATAAATCGGCCAAATCACCGTCAATGTTGGGTGGGATGTAGCCGGGAAGCTTGCTGCGATCGAGCTCATCCTGATAGGCGGTGACAGCGCGGCGTTCGATTTCGAGCCGGCACTCGGCGTTGATCGGATGAGCGATGTCGGCGTGGAGCTTGAGGCGCGCGCCTCCGTTCATGCCGACGCCCTGGATTCGCATGCTGCGATTTTCGTCGAGGCGCTGGCCGCAGTTGTTGCAGAAGCGGGCGCGAAGATGGTTCTTATCGCCGCAGCGACGGCAGCGATCGCAAAGTTTTCGGGAGGGCATGGCGAGGAAGAGGCCGTCGTTGCCCTCGATAATTTTGACGTCACGAATGACGAAGGTGTTGTCGAAGGTGAGCGAGCAGAAAGCTTTGAGGCGTCCAGCCTGTGGGCCACACAAATTGATGCGTATCTCTGAGAGTTGCATAAACACTCCTTTAACCCGGGCGAGGCCGGTTTTGCACCTGCGAGTCGTCGTGAAGTGACGGCGAAGAACTCGCGGCGGTTACACCTGAAATGAGCAGCCACCCCTGGCTGCTTCTATTTTAGTTTCCATTCTTCCGTTGCGTGCGATTTATTCGGTCGCAAGACAACGGACACATACGAAATGCGGCGGACAATATTGCGTCATTCGATTCGCTAAACCGCAAGCAGCGAAGCAGCGGGATCGAACGACAATCATTTATGCGTCGGCGATCCACGATTGTTCCAAGTCGTCGTCGGGGGTTATTCCGATTTCGACTTCGATCGCACGAGTGCCGTTGCGCGTTACCGATTCAGCGGCGCGCTGGGCGGAAGCCAAGTCGTCGAAGAGTGTAAACAGCGTGCTTCCGCTGCCGCTCATTCGGACGATTCTTCCCAGCGATTGCTCGATATCGTTCCGCAGCCGACCCAATTGCGGTGATATTGCAAACGCGGGTGCTTCCAGATCATTGATCAACCGGGGCAGGAGTGCCTCAGCGTTAAGCGACGTCCACTCCTGCCACGCCGGTTGACCCAGATCCGCTTGAGCCTTCCCCGACCCAAGCGAGTCAAAAACCTGATAGACGCGCGGCGTGGGCATGGCGATGTCGGGCAACACGAGTGTCGCAAAGCGAGTTTTTGAGACAGCGATGGGTTGCACGATTTCGCCGCGGCTCTGGCAGATGCTGCTGGGGCCGAAGAGAAAAAACGGAACATCGCTGCCAAGCTTTGCGGCGAGGAGAGCAAGCTGCTCGATCATCTGGCCGAGATTCCAGAACTGATTGAGCGCCAGCAAAATTCTTGCAGCATCGGAACTGCCCCCGCCTAGGCCACCACCGGCGGGGATACGCTTGGCGAGATTCAGTTGCAAACCTGAACCGGCCCCAGCCCTGAAGGGCCGGGCTTTGTGCTGCTGCGCGACTTCGCTCATCAACTGGGCGGCGCGGACGATTAGGTTCGTCGCGTCGATGGGGATGCGCGGGTCGTCGCACGTCAGGGCGATGCCACTGGGCGCGTCTTCTAACGTTATGGTGTCAAAGAGCCCAACGGTGGTCATCCAAGAAAGCAAAGGATGAAAGCCGTCGTTCTGGACCTGGCCAACGCGCAGGTGCAGATTAATTTTGGCCGGTGCGGATAATCGCATCGGCAAAAGCCTCGTCATCGTAAATCTATCTGTCAACTGCGCGATATGCGACGCAGTCCTCCAACCGCTTCAAATGCTTAGCTCTTA
>DATAPK010000006.1:0-9635 GCA_036265245.1 Tepidisphaeraceae bacterium
CACCCGCAGGCCCCCACACATACGGAATCCCCACCCGCGCCGCGCCTGTAGGCATCCAATACCGCACGTACGTCGCGTGATGCGCAATCGAAAAATGATGTTCCTTGTTCAGCTTTCGCCCCAGCCGCCCCGCGCCGATATGCCAGAAGTAATAATAGAAATTCAGCACCGGCGGCCAGACCAGCGCCCAATCAAAAAATCGCGGTAACGTATAAAAAACGAAATGAACCCGCCCGTCATCGTTCTTCGCCAGATATGCTTCAACACCCTTGCGATGTTGCTCGTGCGTGATCACCCAAACCGGGCGGATGCGTGACAATGCGTGAACGAGATTCCACCCCACGCCCGGCTCCGAGCCCAAACCCGGCTCGCAGGCGTACGCAATCACCAGTGGCTTGATCTCATCTTTCACTTCCATATTGCGACGCTTCACTCAGCGGCAAGCGATTCAACCTCGTCATCCATGATCGCCGTCGAACCTTTCTTCCCGCGTAGCATTTCTTTCATGGCCAGCATAACGAAGATCGAATTCGTCACCAGATATCGCTTCCACAAGCGCTTCGGTTCCGAGCAAAGCCGATACACCCACTCCAGCCCGCGCTTCTGCATCCACGCCGGCGCGATCTTCTTCTTGCCCGCATGGAAATCAAACGCCGCTCCAACGCAAAGCTGCACGCCGTGAATGCTGTGCCGATGATTGTAAGCAAAAAGTTCCTGCTTCGGGCAACCCGTGCCCAGAAACACCAGCTTCGCCCCGCTTGAATTGATCCGCTCGATCACTTCGGCATCTTCAGCCGGCGTCAGCGGACGAAACGGCGGCGACTCCGCGCCGACAATATTCAACTTCGGATATTTCGCAACCAGATTTGTCTTGAGCAACTCAATCACTTCCGGGCTGCTGCCATACAGATAAATCGGCACGCCCGCTTCTGCCGCCGCCCCGCAAAGTCGAATCGTCAGTTCCGGCCCATACACCCGATCCGTCAGATTCGCCTTATGAAACTTGTTGAGCGCCCACCGCACCGGCTGCCCGTCGGGCGCGATCACGTCAAACGCGTTCATCACCGTGCGATACTTTTCATCCCGCGCCGCGCTGATCAGCCCATGCACCGGCATCAGGTCGATAATCCCGCCCTTATCCTGCGCAGCGCGATCCAGGCACCACGCAATCACTTCAGCATAACTGGTAGCGCTCACCCGCACGCCAAAAATATCATGACGCCGCGGACGAGCCATCGGAATGGTTTGAGTCAATGCCATCTCTCCCTCGAAAGTTCTTATCGGCAACAAAATGATGCGACTTAGCCACCAACGTCGATGATTTGCCGAACTGTAGCCCCGACGTCTGCGTCGCCCTTTTGGGGTGACGCAAACGTCGCGGGTAACACCCAATCGGTTTAGTTATCGCGCCCCGCGTCGCAACAACACTGCCGGAATCGTTTGCAGCAGGAGCGAAATATCATGTCCGATATTCCGCCGGCGGATGTAATTGATGTCCATCCGCACCCACTCATCAAACGTCACCCGGCTGCGGCCTTTGATCTGCCAGATGCACGTCAGGCCCGGCGTCACTTCCAGCCGGCGCTGCTGCCACTGATCCGCCGCATCCGCTTCATCCACAGGCAACGGCCGCGGGCCCACCAGCGACATCTCGCCCCGCATCACGTTCAAAAGCTGCGGCAGTTCATCCAGGCTCGTGCTGCGAATCAGCTTCCCGATTCGCGTAATCCGCGGGTCCGATTTAATCTTGAACGCAGGTCCATCCTGCTCGTTCTGACCCATCAAATCCTTCTTCTTCTCTTCCGCGTCCGTGCACATGCTCCGAAATTTGTAAATCTCAAACGGCTTGCCGCCCAAACCCGCGCGTTTCTGTTTGAAAATCACCGGGCCCGGCGACGTGAGTTTGATCGCCAGCGCGATCACCAGCATGATCGGCGAGAAAACCAGCAGCGCCATGCCTGCGCCCATCAAATCCAGCGTGCGCTTCCACCACGGCATCGGCTTGGCAAGGAGTGCTTCCATCCGCTGCACCGGAATTTCCGTCGGCGGAAATTCCATCGAGGTCCCGAAATCCATCGGAACCATCACCCGTCGGCGATTGCCCTGGTGATGACCGTTGTGCCCATGGCCATTATGCCCGTTGCCGTTGCTTCCATTTCCATTGTGATGGTCGTGATTATTTTTCTCTTTGGGAAACCACGCGCTCGGATACGTGTAGACCACGCAAATCGGCATCAGGTCCTGCCGCTTGGCCGAATCGCACACGCGCTGCGCGAACTTCCACGAGCCGGTCGCATCCGTATCGGGCAGCACCACGCACACCGATGTCTTGTCGTAATGCCCCACTTCGTCCGTTGCCCGTGCGTGCGCCAGCACGATCTTGGCAAGCTGGCTCAGCGCCAGCGCCGGGCGAAGATCCGATTCCGTGCGGAAGATCACCAGCGAAAACTCGCGGCTGTGCCGATCGGCACGCGCTCGTTCTCTCTGGAGCACGAATGAAATCTGCTCGGGAGAATAAAGATGGTGCAACCGCCTCATTTCCGGGGCGGCCGGTGCCAAAGCGCGAGGCGCTTCAGCGACGCCAGCTACATCCAAACGCATGACTTTTTTCCTTCCCTCACGAGTCTCACACAAATTCTTGGCAGAATTTGCGCCCTGACTCGTTGAGCCTTTCCCCGACAAACTTGCCGGGAAAACTAAACACACCCACTGCTCTGAAACCACTGCGATGTGCCATCGCCTCCATCTGAATGCCACCCACGACATTCAGACAGACAAAAGGTTCACAGATTTGCCAGACGATCCTTGTCTAGCAAAACCCGAACCGCAGACAAAGACCGGCAATTTCTGCCAATCCTTGACGGCACCCACTGCAAACAATCGTTTCCTCAAAACTCTGCTGACAGAACCCACAGATGTTCTTCATTTCCGCTGTTTTGTTCACATCATTCGTCCGGAACCCGTGACCGGGCGGACCGATGCATGATGCAGAACGTCGTCCGCGGAATTTTGTTGTTCAGATTCTCGACCCTCACTTCTTAATAAGCCTGGCAGGCCTCCAAGCCCGCTGCCGCCTGTTCCACTGATGTCATTCAGCACGACGCCTAAAATTCGCGCACCAACTGCCATCAGCCGATCTCTTGATTCCTCTGCAAGCTTACGATTCGATTTGTCCGCTCGCAAAACTAAAATCGTCGCATCGCAAGATGCCGCCACGATTCTCGCGTCATCCACTCTCGAAACCGGCGGCGTATCAATCACCACGTGATCGTATTGCTTCGCCAGACCGTCCAATATCTCGTTCAGAGCCGCACTATTCAGCAGTTCTGAGGGACTTCCCACAGCAGGCCCGGCGGGCATCACATGCAGCCCTTCGATGGTTGTCCGGCGAATCGCCCGGTCAACCACCTCGCCCGACTCCAGCACGCTGGAGAAGCCCACCTCGCCGCTCACACCAAAGATACGATGTTGTGACGGCGAACGGAAATCAGAATCAATTATCAATACCGTTTTTCCCGCCTTGGCCATAGCGATAGCTAGATTACTGGACAGAGTGCTTTTTCCATCGCGCGGAGATGGAGAAGTTACAACGATTGTACGAGCCTCCCCGTCTGCAACCCCAAATTGCAGCGATGTTCGCACCGTCCGATAAGCCTCCGCCGCCTCGCTCTGTGGATCCAAATGCACCGCCCATCCCAGCGCCTCCGGCGAGTTCGCTCCAGGGAAATGCGGGATCGCTCCAAGCACCGGCACGCCGATCGCCGTCTTCACTTCCGTCTCGCTTCGCAGCCGCGGATCGTACCACTCGCGACCCACCGCGCAGACCGACCCAAGCAGCAATCCCAGACACAGCGCAATCCCCAGCACCTGCATCTTCTGCGGCCTGATCGGCTGATCTTCCCAGTTCGCCTCATCAATCACCGTGATATTCATCGCCCCCGAATCCAGCGTCAGCGTCACATCCTTGATTCGCGTATCCAAATCGTCCGAATGCTTCTGAAGCTGCGTGATGTCATTCTGCAGCCGCGAATATTCCGCCGCCTTCTTGCTCATATCCATCGCCAGCTTCTGCTGATCGTCGAATGATTTCTGCAATTCCGTTTCCTGCTGCTGCGCCGCCTCCCAACGCAGCTTCGCCGAAGCGACATACGCCACATTCTCTTGCTCGATCCGTGCTTCCAGCGCCTTGATGATCGGATGGTCCGGCAGATAAATCCGCTTGCGCTCCGCCAATTCCTGCTGGCGCGAAAACAATTCCGCCCGCAGCAAATCCTCATCCTGCTGCGACAAAATCACCCCGCCGCCTTTGTCCAGATCCTTCATCGCCTGGTCATCGTTGACGATGCTCTTCAACGCCGCGTCGTAAGCCGTCTTCAGATTGATCGCATCGATGTGCGCCGTCGTCAGCGCATCCGCCATGCTGTTGGCCCGCTGCATGATGTAGTTGCTCTTATCCCCATCGAAGCTCAACGTGTTGTTGTCCTGCTTAAATTTAAGATTGTCGTCATACTTGCTCGCCAGCAGCGCATCGGTTTTTTCTTTATCTTTTTCCAGCACCGCCATCACACCCGAAGCGGTCTCTCGCCGCTGCTTTGCTTTGAACGCCTTGTACGATTCAACCACATCATCCACGAGTTGCTTGGCTTCGTCTTTGTATTTCGAGCTCAGGCTGATCGAGATCAAACCATCTTTCTTTCCAACTTCGACATCCAACTCGCGTTTCAAAAACGCCATCGGCCTATCCACGCCCTCCAGAATTTGCATGTCTTCCACCGAAGGCCCGCCCAGCACCATCGACAGAATCGGCACCGATTTGATCAACTCCGCTTCCTGGTAAAGAAATGTGTCGCTGTTTCCGCTATCCACCGCCACCGGCTGCCGATCGCTGATCGGCACCGCCCGCGCCACCTGGATGCGCGACGCCGCCGTATAAACCGGCGACGCGATCAACAGGTAAACCCCCGCAATCAACAAGACCGCCGCCGTCACCAGCCCCACCAGCGCCCTCTGACGCCAGACGATCTGGATCAGCGAGTCATCCCCCATCTCATGCTCGCGCCCATGATTGGCGTGACGATCTCGAGATTTCGGATTCGTTACATTCTGCACAGTATTCCCAAATACAACTTTTACGTTCGCATTGCGCCAACGTGAAACCGGAATATACAACACATCCCAGCCCAAACCCGCATACACCACTCAATTCCCACAACCCATACCCCATCGGCCCACAATCTGCGAACTCTGTATAGACTAACCACTATAGGAAAACAGCGCAATTACTGCGCCAAAGCGAGTTTTTCAACAAAAAACCCGATAACCCAATATATTCACCGGCATAGCCACTTCAGTGGCTATGTCTTCAGAGTTATAACACCCGATAGAGAAGTCGCGACAAGGAGCAATTTTCATGGGTTTGGTAACCGTTCAGGTCTGGGACGCCACCGGCAACAAGCGCCAGGAAGTCGAAATGCCCGACGACGCCCCCATGAACCGCGTCCTCGCCGTTCTGCTCGAAAAAATGAACTTCCCCCAATACGCCCCCGACGGCCAGCTTCTCAGCTACAAATTCCACCACCGCGCCAGCGGCAAACAGCTTTTAGATACCCAAACATTAAAAGATGCCGGCGTCAAACCCGGCGACGTATTACGCCTCCAACCCGAAATCACCGCAGGTTAGCAACGCAAAGCCCGACCCTTTAGGGTCGTGGGAAATTCATGTCTGAAGTGATCCGCCTCCAACCCGACGCCGCCCCCGAAGAACAAGATCGCTTCCACCGCTTCAGTCTCATCGGCTGGTGGGATCAGAAAAAACTCGCCGCCGCCAAAGTCGTCGTCATCGGCGCCGGCGCCCTCGGCAACGAAATCGTCAAAAATCTCGCGCTCCTCGGCATCGGCAACCTCTTCATCGCCGACAAAGATCGCATAGAAAACTCCAACCTCTCCCGCTCCGTCCTCTACCGCGAATCCGATGCCGGCGAATTCAAAGCCACCGTCGCCGCCCGCGCTGCCAAACAAATTTACCCCCAGATGAACGTCGCCTATTTCAACGGCGACATCGTTCACGACCTCGGCCTCGGCATCTTCCACTGGGCCGACCTCGTCATCGGCGGCCTCGACAACCGCGAAGCCCGCCTCGCCATCAACCGCGCCTGCTGGAAAGTCAATCGCCCCTGGATCGACGGCGCCATCGAGCAAATCCAAGGCGTCGCCCGCGTCTTCGTCCCCGATGGCCCCGGGGAAAATCCTTGCTACGAATGCACCATGTCCCAGCGCGACTGGCAACTCCTCCAGATGCGCCGCTCCTGCAACCTGCTCACCCGCGAAGAAATGGAACGCGGCAAAACCCCCACCACGCCCACCATCAGCTCCATCATCGCCGGCGTCCAATGCCAGGAAGCCGTAAAGCTCCTCCACGGCATGGATTCCATCGCCGGCAAAGGCTTCGTCTTCCAAGGCCTCAGCACCGACTCCTACCAAACCGAATACCAACGCAAACCCGACTGCTACAGCCACGACACACTGGACGAAATCATCCCCTTAGATGTCTCAACAACTTCCATCACCGCGCGCGACCTCCTCTATAAAGCCGCCACCATTGGTGGCGGAGGTGGCGGGCCCGTCGAACTCGACCTCAACCGCGACATCCTGGAAAAATTAATCTGCCCCCAGTGCAAGCAAGAAGAACTTCTCTACGAATCCCTCGGAAAGGTAAAATCCGACCGCGCCCTCTGCCCCACCTGCAAAACCGTCCGCCGCGAAGTCATCACCTTCAACAAAATCCGCGGCACCGAGCCTTTCCTCGACCGCAAACTATCCGAAATTGGCGTCCCCCCTTTCGACATCGTAACTATCCGCGCCAACAACAAATCCATCGGCCTCGAATTCTCCGCCGACAATACCGCCGTTCTCGGTTCGCTGGCTGACAGCGGCTTGGACCTGATATAAGAAGAATGACCAATGACCAAACCCGAATTCCCAATAAATGACCAATCCCCAATAACCAACTCTCATTGGACATTGGTCATTGGTCATTCATTGGTCATTCTGGTTTGGTTATTGGGATTTTGTTGGTCATTGGCCCTTGGTCATTTGAGATTTCAGATATGACCGACCACGCCGCCCCAACCCGCGACCCCTCCCTCGACATCGCCGCCGTCGTCGCCGCCGATTTCCCCCAAAAATCCATCGACCGCCTCGCCGGCAATCGCGAGCCCCGTTTCCAAACCGTCATCAAGCAATCCGTTCTCGACGAAATCCACGCCCACGGCAAATCTTCCCCCGAAGCCGAAATCTGCGGCGTCCTCGTCGGCAACGTCTTCCACGACGACAACGGCCCCTATCTCCACATCCACGCCTCCATCCGTGGCGACAGCGCCGAAAACCGCGCCGCCCAGGTCACCTTCAAAGCCGAAACCTGGACCCACATTCAAAACATCATGGAGAGCGATCACCCCGACGCCAGAATCGTCGGCTGGTATCACACGCACCCTGGCTTCGGCATCTTCCTTTCCGGCATGGATCTCTTCATCCAGGATAACTTTTTCAACCTCCCCTGGCAGGTCGCTTTCGTATATGACCCTACCAGCGGCGAAGAAGGCCTCTTCGTCTGGCACGCCGGAAACAGCGAACGCGAACCCTTCCTGTTGCAGGAAGATACGCTTGAGGAAAATCAAGCCAAAGCAGGATATGAATGGAAAGCGCCCAACGACCTCGCCCCGCAACCAGCGCCATTGCCCCGGGCAAAAGATCCGTATTCTTCAGGCAGTGTAATCCTGCTCGCCTTGATCGCTTTTATTGTAAGCTTCGTTGGTGCAATGCTGGTGATGACAAAACCGTGGGTGCCAAAACCCCCAGCGCCATCGCCCCCGGCAACGCAGCAGCTTTGAGAACACTGTAGCCGCGACGCCTGCGTCGCCTCTTTTGATCGTAGCGTCTACACTGCAAAACGCCGCAGCTACAGTTATTAGGCAAAACCTGAATGAACTTTTTCGGAGTTTTCTGAAATGCCTCGCGACCGAATGTCCATTTCCTGGGACGACCTCAAAAGTGAGAGCGTCGAGAAAAAGCTCCAGCAACAAGACGCCATCTCCCAGGCCCGCGAGCATTACGACTCCGCCCAAATCGCCGCCGCCCCCACGCGCAAACCCCGCTTCACCTTCATCTACAACACCGTTTTCTACATGGGCCTCTTCGGCGCGCTCGGCGGTCTGCTCGGTTGGGGCTTCGGCATCCTCTTCAACCTCCGCCCCAATCCCCAGCAGGAAGCCCGCACCCTCATCGCCGCCTACGAGCAAATCGAGCAGCAGCGCGCCGACAAACTCGCCGAAGTTGACATGGTCGAACGACAGGCCCCCGACAACAAAAAAGCCGATCTCGAATCCGACAAACAAAACATCACAACCCTCGCCGAAAAACAACTTCGAGGCGTCAAGCGCGACGGCCGCGGAAATGATTTCTTCGATCTTTATCTCCGCCACCACACCGGCGAACTCGATGACAAGCAATACAACGCCGCCAGCGCCGATCTCGCCGAAACCGACAACTGGAAAACCCTCATCGCCAACGTCCTCTTCTACGGCATCGCCGGCATGATGATCGCCGCCTGCCTCGGCATGGCCGAATCCGTCGTCGAGCGAAACATGCAAGGCGCCATCATTCAGGGCTCCGTCGGCGCGCTCGTCGGTCTCGTCGGTGGAATCGTCGTCTCCTTCTTCGACGAACGCATCTACAAGGCCATCGTCAGCACCCAAAACCCGCCGGACAATCTCCGCCTCACCCTCGCCCGCGCCGTCCAGTGGGGCGTCCTCGGCCTCTTCCTCAGCCTCGGCCCGGGCGTCCTCCTCCGAAATCTCAAAAAACTTTCCATCGGCCTCATCGCCGGTCTCATCGGCGGAATCGTCGGCGGGCTTCTCTTTGAACCCATGAAAACCTTCGCCGAACGCTTCGTTGATAACGGCGAAATCCTCTCCCGTCTCATCGGCCTTCTCGCCATCGGCATCGTCGCCGGCGTCGGCACCGGACTCATCGAAAACGCCGTCAAGTCCGGCTGGTTCAAAGTCACCGAAGGCCTCATCGCCGGCAAGCAATTCGTCCTCTACCGTAATCCCACTTACATCGGCTCTTCCCCGCAGTGCCACATTTATCTCTTCAAAGACCCCAAAGTCGGCCGTCGCCACGCCGCCGTTCACGTCCAGCCCGGCGGCTTCGAAATCGAAGACCTCCCCCTCGGCTCCAAAACCATGGTCAACGGCAAACCCATCCAACGCGCCAAACTCCGCGCCGGCGACCGAATCCAGGTCGGCTCCACCGCCTTCATCTTCCAGGAAAAAGCCAAACAGAAGGACTGAGTACCGAGGACTGAGGACTGAGTATGGGAAGGATCGAGCATTTTGAAGATCTAATCGCTTGGCAGAAAGCTCGCGAATTGACGCGGGATATTTATGCCGCCACCCGAAAGGGTGCCTTCTCGCGAGATTTTGGATTATCCAACCAAATCCAACGTGCCTCGGTTTCAATCATGGCCAATCTCGCTGAAGGCTTTGAACGTGGTAAACGAACCGAATTTCACCAGTTTACTTGCGTTGCCAAAGCTTCGTGCGCCGAAGTACGCTCCCATTTGTATGTCGCGCTTG
>DATAPK010000007.1:0-6670 GCA_036265245.1 Tepidisphaeraceae bacterium
GAAGTCCCACGGCAAGGCCGTTGGCTTTTGGAAGACAGATGGGTCATTCGCGAATGCCGCGTAAGTCGTTTTTGTATATTTTGGCAGTGCGCGAGTTCAGTATGAAAATCAAGACGATCGGATAGGACAGCACGATGATGAGCCAGATTAAAGTGGGGAGAATCATGAAAAGGCTCATCGTTGACGACATGCCCGGCGAGGCGCCTTGAGGCATATTCGAAGCAATGGTGCTCATCATCGACTTGTAAGTGACCCATGATGCAATGGCTGCGGTGAAGGCGAGGGGTATTTTCGCCAACACATAGATCCAATGCAGTTGCGCATATCGTATTGAATTTCGAAGCAAAAGAATCCCGCCGACCAGCAAAACCACGCCGAGTAAAAGGCTGAACAGCGATTCAATCAGCGAGATGATCGAACCGATGATACTGAATTTAAAGGGAACGTTGCGCGTCATCGCTGTGGGAAAGGAGGTTGGCGAGCCGGTGTTTACGGCAATGGCCTGCACGGTGTCGCCGGCGTCGGAAGGTTGAAAGGTGGCCTGAGTATCATTGACGCGAATGACCCCAGCCGGCGTGTTGACATAATCCAAGCCAGAGACGCTTGCGCTGGGAACTGAAGTGATCTGATGACGGATTTCGGCCACCGATGTGGACTCGTTGACGAATGGAAAGATCTTCTGGCCCGAGTATTTCAAAAGCAGATCGAGATGGCGGCGATGCGTGAGAGTGACCGGTTTAACCAGAGTGATTGCGTCGATGATTTTATTGCGCTGGGATTTTTCCATCCCATCGGATGAAGAGTCGGGGTCCATCTGGATTCCATTCACGGTCACCGTGTCGGACAAACGGGCAGATGCGGGAGGGCCGACAGGGACGGGAATCGACATTTGCGACATGGCCATCATGCTTACGGCCGAAAGGATGCTGCCCAGGCTCAGGAGGCAGCCGAGGGCCCCTATCACGATGCTGATGACGCCGATGGCGGTGAGAATGCCAGGGCGAGCGCGATCGGCCGGCTGTCGATAATCCAACGGTGCGACGGGGACGGGGGCTTCGGGGGGCATTTGGGGGATTATCGCGAAATTGGAGGGTACTTGGAGGGGGAAAGCTTAATTGGCGCGCGTCGCAAGCGACGCGGCTAAATAATGGGGGTTAGAGGGGGGATTTGGGGGTAACTTGCCGTCGGGGCGGGGTTTCTCTACACTAATGGACTTTCGTTTGCCCATGCTCGAGTGAACGCGTCCCTGTTTTGACGTGTTAATCGTTGCAGATACTGGAGTTGTATCGTGATTATTGTAATGGCTCCGCACGCTCAGGATGCGGCGATTGACCACGTGGTGTCCGAGATTCAGCGCATGGGGGCGCAGGCGCATCTTTCGCGCGGGCAGTTCAGGACGGTCATCGGAGCGGTTGGGGAGGAGGCGGCGCTGGATCAGAATCATCTGGCATCGCTGGATGGGGTGGAAAAAGTCGTTCCGGTGATGAAGCCTTATAAGCTGGCATCGCGCGAGTTTCATGAGGATGACAGTGTGATCGAAATCGGGGGCGGGAGCGTGCCGAAGGTGAAGGTGGGCGGGCCTCATGCGATTTGCATCGCGGGGCCTTGCGCGGTGGAGAACCGCGAGATGCTTTTCAAAATTGCGCGGCATGTGCGAGACGGCGGCGCGACGGTTCTGCGGGGCGGCGCGTTTAAGCCAAGGACATCGCCCTACTCGTTTCAAGGACATGGCGAGACGGCGCTGAAATGGATGCGCGAATGCGGCGATGAGCTGGCGATGCCGATCTGCACCGAAGTGATGGATACGCGGCAGGTGGAGTTGATTGAAAAATATACCGACTCGTTTCAGATCGGCGCGAGGAATATGCAGAATTTCGATCTGCTGCGAGAAGTTGGTAAGACGCGCAAGCCGGTGCTGCTGAAGCGCGGGCTGGCGGCGACGGTGAAAGATTGGCTGCTGAGCGCCGAATACATTTTAAGTCAGGGCAATCGCGGCGTGATTTTGTGCGAGCGCGGGATCAAGACGTTTGAAGACAGCATTCGGTATACGCTGGATATCACGAGCATTCCGGTGGCGCGGCAGTGGAGCCATCTGCCAATGATCGTCGATCCTTCGCATGCGGCGGGGAAGCGCGATTATGTTGCGGCGCTGGCGCTGGCGGGGATGGCGGCGGGTGCGCATGGGATTATCGTTGAAGTGCATTATTGCCCGAGCGAGGCGCAGTGTGATGGGCCGCAGGCGCTGCTGCCGGAGATGTTCAAAGAGTTAATGGGCCAACTGAGGCAGATTGCGGGAATTTGGAAGAAGGAATTTGCGGAGGCGGGGACGCTGGTCTAATTGATACAAGATTCACCGCGGAGACGCAGAGAACGCGGAGAAGAAAGAATCCATTTTGTTTTTCTGTGCGATCTCTGCGTCTCTGCGGTGAGAAAGATTTATGCGAAAGCCATTTGTTGCCGGAAATTGGAAGATGAATACGAGCAAGTCGGTTGCGACCGAGCTTGCGAAAGCGATCGCCGCGGGCGCGCCGCAGGGCGTGGATGTGGGGGTCGCCCCGCCGTTTGTTTATCTCGATGCGGTTGGACAGGCACTGGCATCGTCGAGCGTTTTGCTGGGCGCGCAGGATTGTTACTGCGAAAAAAATGGCGCGTTCACGGGGGAAATTTCGCTTGAGATGCTCAAAGACCTTGGCGTGAAGTTCTGTCTCACGGGGCACAGCGAGCGCAGGCACGTGCTGAAGGAATCATCCGATTTGATTTCGCGCAAGGCGGCGTGCATTTATCGGAATGGTTTGATTCTCATTCACTGCGTCGGCGAAAAGCTGGAAGAGCGTGACGGCGGACAAACGCTGGCGGTGGTGCAAAAGCAGTTGGATGAACTGGATGCATCGACGATGGAAGATCCGAACCGGCTGGTGATCGCGTATGAGCCGGTGTGGGCGATCGGGACAGGACGCAATGCGACGGACGAGCAGGCGCAGGAAGTGCATGCGTTTATCCGGCAGTCGCTGGCGAAAAAGTGGAACAAGGATTTCGCGGATCGGGTGCGGATTCAGTATGGCGGAAGCATGAAGCCGGAGAATGCGGCGGGATTGATCGGGCAGCAGGATGTAGATGGCGGCCTAATCGGTGGCGCTGCGTTGAAGGCGGAGAGTTTTCTAGCGATCTGCAAGGCGGCTTTGGGAGCTAATCAATGAACATCGTTCTATACAGCACAGCCATTCTGCTGATGGTCGTGTCCGTCTTTCTGATCCTTTTGATTTTGATTCAGAAGGGTCGCGGCGGAGGACTGGCCAGCGCGTTTGGCGGCGCGGGCGGCAATACGGCGTTCGGTTCAAAGACCGGCGATGTTTTGACGTGGGCGACGAGTATTGTGTTTGGAATTTTTCTGGTGCTTGCGGTGGTGACGAATTTGACGGCGAATTCGATCGCTGATCAGCGGGCCGCGATTCCGGGTGCGACGCCGGCGGCTGCGCCCCCATCGAATAATCCGATTGGTTCAGAGTTGCCCGGAGCGAGCACACCCGCGCCGGAGACAGCGCCGCCTGCTTCTCAACCCTCTCATTAACAAGAATCCGACGCATGATTGTCAGCATGACTGGTTTTGGAGACGCCACCGCCGAGCACAACGGCACGCACTACGCCGTGGAGTTGCGCTCGTTGAACAATCGTTTTTTCAAGCCGATCATCAAGCTGCCGGATAATGTTTCGGGGCTTGAGCCGGAGATTGAGACGATCCTGCGGGAAAAGCTTGGGCGAGGTTCGATCACTTTTATTTTGAAGATGCGGCTGGATAGCGCCGAGGCGGCGTATCACATCAACACGCACGCGTTGCAGGCGTATATCGATCAACTGCGGCAGGTGAAGGGATTGGACGGAATCGCGCGGATTGATTTGGCGGGCCTGATGCAATTGCCCGGGGTTTGCCAGGAGCCGAGGGATGACAGCGATGAGATCGCCAAGCACGGCGACTATATTCGCGACATTACGCATAAGAGCATCGAAAAGCTGAATGGCATGCGGGCGAAAGAGGGCCAGTCGCTTTTTAACGACTTGATGAAGCATGCGAAGCTGATTGCATCGGAGCTCGCGCAGATTCAGGCGCGAGCGCCGTTTGTCATCGATGAATATCACAAGAAGCTGGTGCAACGCGTGAACCTGCTAACGAGCAAGGCGGAGCTTCAGGTGAACCAGGCGGATTTGCTGAAGGAGATCGCCGTTTTTTCAGAGCGGGCGGATATCAGCGAAGAGATTCAACGCCTGACCCATCATCTGGATGCGTTTGAGCAAGCGTGCCGCACGGGTGAGCATGCGGGGCGAAAGCTCGATTTCATCACGCAGGAAATGCTGCGCGAGGCGAACACGATCGCGAGCAAAGCCAACGATGCGAAGATCGCCGGGCATATTGTGGAGATTAAAGGGGCGATCGATCGGCTGAAGGAACAGGTACAGAATGTGGAGTGAGTTAGTTGTTAGTGGTTAATTGTTAGTTGGTCTGCCAGTCCAACTCGCAAATAACAACTAACCACTAACAGCTATCAACTAACAATGGCCCAGCCACCAGCACATTCCGGCTTACTTATCGTTCTCTGCGGCCCGTCGGGGGTTGGCAAGAGTACGATTTCGCGCAGGCTCGCGGAGAAGATGAATGTTTGGTACACGGTGAGCGCGACGACTCGACCCAAACGTCCGGGCGATGACAAGGGAAAAACTTACGAGCATATTGAGAAGCCGGAGTTTTTTAAGCGGCTGGATTCGGATCAGTTTTTGGAATATGCCCAGGTTTATGGGGATTATTATGCTACGCCGAAGCATCCGGCACTGGATCATCTGGCCGAGGGACGCGACGTTCTGCTGGAAATCGACGTGCAGGGGGCGTTGCAGGTGCGGTATCATTATCCGCGGGCGGTGCTGATCTTCATTCTGCCGCCGGATGAGCCTACACTATTGCAGCGGCTGACCGACCGCGCCCGGGATGCTGCCGAGGAAATCAACAAGCGATATCGAGCAGCCAAACGTGAAATTCACATGGCCAAGGGCAGCACGGCATTTGAATTTATGGTGGTAAACGATTCGGTTGAACGAGCGGTCGAAGAGATCGCCAAAATCATTAAACACAAACATTCGGAGGCATGACACAAACTATGATTGAAGCACTGAAAAGCGACGAAATCGTGAACAAAGTTGGCGGTCGATTCAAGCTGACGGCACTGATCCAGAAGCGCATGATCGAGCTGATGGACGGCGCGCGGCCGTTGATCGAACGCAAGGATAACATGACCGATCTGGAGGTCGTGGTCCAGGAGATTCTCCAGGACAAGATCGCGATTGATTACGCGGCCAGCGGGTTGGATAACCCGACGTGAAGATGACAAGGTGATGGGGTGACCAGGTGACAAGGTGATTTAAATAATTCACCTTGTCACCTTGTCACCTTGTTTCCCCCCACCATGTCTGATGCAAGCGCAAGCATCGCACTCAAGGGCCGCGAGATTATTATCGCGGTTTGCGGGGGCATTGCTGCTTACAAGGTGGCGGATGTTGTGAGCAAGCTGGTTCAATCGGGCGCGGGCGTGTCGGTGGTGATGACATCCGACGCGACGAAGTTCATCGCCCCACTCACATTCGAAGCGCTCTCAGGCCGAAAGGTTCGGACGGATACGTTTGATCTCGTCGATACATCCGACCCACAGCACATCGCGCTGACGGAGCGATCTCAATTGATGCTGGTGGCCCCCGCTACTGCGAACATCATTGCCAAGGTGGCGCATGGGATTTGCGATGATCCGGTGAGCCTGATGATTAATGCGTCGGCGTGCCCGGTGGTGTTTGCGCCGGCGATGAATAATCGGATGTGGGAGAACGCGATTACGAAAGAGAATGTCGCGAAGCTGATAAAGCTGGGGTATCGGTTCATCGGGCCCGAGGATGGGTGGCTGGCGTGCCGGAATGTGGGGCCGGGGAGGTTGAGTGAGCCGCAGAAGATTGTTGAGCAAGTCACTCAGATAGTAACCGGAACGCAGAAGTGAGTTTACCCACGGCGAGGCCGGGGGCTTTCGGGTGAGCAGGGTCACGTCTATTCAGTCGGTTCACGTAGCCAGCGCGCTCTTCAGGACGTAGAATCCACCGCAATGTCGAACGCTGCCCAGAATTTCAATCCGCGGATTAACAATCGCCGGGCGACGCATGATTATTTTATCGAGGCGAAGATTGAGTGCGGCATGGTGCTGGTGGGCAGCGAGGTGAAATCGCTTCGGATGGGGCGGGCGACGCTGCAGGAATCGTTCGCCCGCATTGAGCGGGGGGAATTGATCCTGCATGGATGTCACATCGATCCATATGAAAAGGCGGCCAGCGTGAATAACCATGAGCCGCTGCGCGAGCGGAAATTGCTGGTGCATAAAAGGGAATTGAAGCGATTAGTCGATGCGACCAAGGTAAAGGGGACGACGCTGATCCCGCTGGCGATTTATTTCAAAGAGGGGCGAGCGAAGTTGGAGCTTGGCGTGGCGCGCGGCAAGCAGGCGCACGACAAGCGGGCAACGATCAAGAAGAAAGAGCAGGACCGGGAGTTGCGGCGGATGCAGATGCACAGGGGATGATTGTGGATGGTTGATTGTTGAGGGATGAGTTCAAAAACGGACGCGAAATCGCAAGCGACGCCTCGACC
>DATAPK010000008.1:0-7293 GCA_036265245.1 Tepidisphaeraceae bacterium
CCGCCCGCACCACATCGCGCGCCATATCCTGCGCCGCGTCATACACCCGCGCTTCGTTCGCCCACGCCCCTGTCGAATTGCGAATCAACCCCGCTCCGTCATCCTGCTTCACCGATTCATCCGATGCGCTCAGTTCCTCGCCGGCCTCCCGATGCAATCCATCCACCAGCGCGCTGGAAACCCCGGCGCGCCGATAATCGCTGAGCCGCCGATCGTCCAGCCGATAAAAATCCTTCGCCGCCGCCACCGACAGCGGCCCGATTTGATTCAATTCCTTCGCCGTAAACCCCATCTCCCGCAGCGACTCATGAGATCCACTCGATTCATCCCGCACGTTCAACAATGCGATCCGATTCCCAATCCGCCCATACCGAATCAGCAGATACACTGGCATGCCCGGCTCAACAAACCCCGACAGCATCTGCCGATCCAGCATCATCCCATATCGCTGCGGCTCGGCGTTCCGCCGCGCATCCAGCGGAACAATTTCCCCAAGCGTCTGCAAATATCGCGGATCGTAAAGCCCCGTCAGCGCAAACTCCTCGCAATTAAAGACCACGCTTCGCATCACCGGCACATCGAGCTTGATGTCCACTCCCCATTTGCTGTCGCTGGCTCCATTGCCCAGATCGGTCGTCGCCGTGATGGCGCCGCTTTTGGCATCGATCCGATACACCATCACGCCCAGCGTCTGCATGTCATTCTGCAGAAGCTCATCCCCTTCCTGCTTGTCGCTGCGAACGCGCGGCAATCCTTCAAACCGATAATTCCCCTCCGCATCACAATCCTGAATCTCCGTTCGCCGCACCCCCACTGCCCACGGCGTAAGGCCAAGTTGCGGAATCTTCCGATCGATCAATTTGTTGGCGACATAAGAATACGTCGCCAGAAACCCCTCGCGTGGCAGATCAGGCACCGGCCGATCACCCGATGCGCTCACCACCTGCCCGGTCAAACCGACTTCCAGCCGCTTCAACTCCTCCGCCACCTTGAACTTCGGATCGCTCCACGCTTTCTCAAACAAATCCCGCACCCCCGCCACCTGCGGCAAGATCGCCGCGACATTCACATTCTCCACCGTATCCGTCGGCGTATCGCGATGCCCCCGCAAATCGTTCAGCGTGATCATCGACAAACCCGGCGTCGCAAACGCCTGCGACAACTCTGATGGAATCGACAGCGGCGCCGCCAGAAATGTCGACGGCGCCCGCTGCTGTCTCAACGGATCAAAATCCAGCATGAGCTGCGGCGAAAATTCCTTCTCGTGTTTCTCCATCCAATCCGCGTAAACCTGCACCTGCCCCATGCTGCTGGCCCGCTGGAAATATCCCCAGAACATCGGCCCAACCTGCTTCCCCCGATCCGATAAATCCAGCCCGACCAGCAATTCAATCAACCTCGCATTCGTCTGCTTCGCCGCCGGCTCGTTCGTCCGCCCCACTGCATCCGCCAGCCAGTGATACAACTCGATGCGATGATTCAACTCTTCGCGGCGGGCAGAATATTGCCCCACCAAACCGCACGTCTGGCCATCCCCATCAAGCCGCTCAATCAATCTCGCGAGATACTGCTTCGCCTCGCTCGCGATTTCTGAATCGGCAAGCTCGCGCGTGTCCTGCACGAACGCCGCCTTCAGACGATTGAGGCTGATCTGATGCTCTTCAAGCCGGCTGATTTCTTCCTTCTGCCCGGCCGTGTCGTTATCCGCCCGCAATCGAAACAGCCGATCCTGCTCCAGCGCCAGATCTGTTTCGATGATCTTGCTGATGCGATCGACCAACTCGCGATCATCCCGGCTCGACAATTGATCCGGCGTGGCCGCCAGCGCCCGGGCCCGCACCAATTGCGCGCGAGCCTGCGCGATCTGCGCATCCAGCTCGCCAATTTCGTCATGCCACACCACCGGCGACTCGCCCAGCGCCAGGAACATATTTCGCGTGCCCAAATCCTGAATGCTGTCGGCGCCGGAGAAAAAGAAGACAACCGGCCTGGCCCACGGATGCGCCGCCGCGCCGCGCAGCAGCGCCAACCCCGCCGCCGCCTGCACTGCCTGCCCCGCGCCCGGCGAAAGATCCGGCACCAGCGAACTCGACTCATACGCCGAGCTAAACATCAACGTCGCCGGCGGCTGCGACACCGCCCATTCCTCAAACGACTTGCTCGCTGGCTTCACCAGCGCATAAAAATTTCTCGCCGTTTTTGATTCCCATGCCACGCTGGCCTTGAGCGTCGCATCCGAAATCCGCCCCGCGCGAAGGTCGTCGGCGAGCTTGCCGGGCGGGATATAAAACCGCGGCAGATTGATGGGGATGCGCAGATCGTGATCCTGAAGATCGGCCCAGGTGGTTTGAGGCGTGCCCAGGATCAACGCGGCGCGCGCGCCGACGTAAAACGCCTGCGCCCAGTTGCCGCCCGCCGACGCCTCAATCACCGCGATCTGCCCGCGCAGCGACGCGGGGCGAAGCTGCTCATATTCGCACTTGCCGACATAAACCAACTTGCCGCGAATCCCTTCCGCCGGCGTCGAGCAGACACGCACCTGCGCGGGCCAGAAGGGATAAACCTTCTCTGTGCGCCCGTCTCCCATTTCGAGCGTCGCGGACTGCGTGACCGGCACCATCACCTGAAATTCCTGCGTCTTCAGTTCGACGTTGGGCAGCTTCGAGATTTCCTGTTGAAGATACGTCCCCGCCGCGTCGTAGCCGGCAGAGCCAATGATGCGCGAGGGGGATTGCGCGATTTGCGCCAGATCGGTTTGAAATTGGCGGGCGTCGATTGGGTCAACCGTTGCGCCAAGACATGGCAATGCTGCGAAGATGCCGAAGAGCAGCAACAGGACCAAGCGGGAAGATGATTTCACGCCAAGGTTCCCTCGAAAGGGCGACCGCCGTCACAAAAAAAGTGGGATGGTCACCAGAGCACGTGTGACCATCCCGTATCAGAAACCAGAATGCAAGAGAAAGGAGACTGAAATCAGCATCCACGACGCCGGCGGCGCATCCCGAGACCGGCGATCATGCCGATCAAGGCAATGCTCGTCGGCTCAGGCACCAACGCGCCCAGAGCCACGCCGGATGGCAGCGGCGCCGTCAGCGGGCCGTCGCCGAACTCAGTCGCCACCGCGTTCAGATCCAGCAAGTTGACCACGCCGTCATAATTGAGATCGCCCTTGACCCAGCTCGGGTTGGTGGATGAGGCGAAGTTGGCGGAGATCTGGTTGAAGTCGAGGATATTGACACTGCCGTCCATGTTGGCGTCACCGGCGTAGACGTAACCGACGACGACGGAATTGAATGTGCCGCCTTGAGGGCTGGTGCCGCCGAATGAGACGCCGCCAAAGCTCGTGGCACCTGTGAGTGTTGTTAAATCAGATGATTCAGCATATCCGAGGGCGGTTTTGGTTCGACCAGTGGAAGCAGCGGCGGCGCTGCTGACCAACGCACCACTACCGGCACCGGTGCCGTTCCATGCGCCACCGGCATAACCGGCTTTGAGCAACGAACGAACAGTATTCACGGGAGAAGCAGAGCCATTGACCGCATCATAATTGAGCACCAGAGCATTGTTGGTGAGATCAAGTTTTCCCGATCCGCTGATATTCATGGTTCCGGTCTGGAACGTGTCCCCGACATCGTCGGTGCCGACCGAGTTGCTGAGGAGGACGGTGGTTCCCGGCGAGCTGTTGCTGGAAGCCTTTAGAGCAACCTGGGCCGTTCCACCACTGATGATCAACGATCCGTTGGAGAGATTGGTGTTGACGACTAGAGTTCCACCCGAAACGGTGGTGCCGCCGGTGTAACCATTTGTGCTGGTGACATTCCAATATCCCGATCCGCTTTTGGCCAAGCCAAGAGATCCGCTGCCGTCGTTGACAGTCAGCATGAAGGTATTCGCCCCGGTGTTGTTGCCTGCAAGGGTAAGCACACGCAAGCCTGTCCCGGTGGTGGCGATGACTCCGGTGTTACTGAAGACGAGGGGCCCAGCGCCCGAAGAGTCTATGGTTGCACCGTTCTGGCCATTCATGGTGAAAAGGCGATCGGTGCTGGCTCCGCCGCCAGTGTATAGCAATCTGCCGCCTGAGAAGATGAAATTGCTTGCGTCGCTGGTGGACTTCCCAATGCCGCTGGCCACGCCGCCGTTGGCAAGCGTGTCCACAGAAAGAGTACCGGAGGAGATGGTGGTGGCGCCGGTGTAGTTTTTGACGCCGGGCAAAACCCACTGCCCACCGGCAATTTTGTTCAGAATGGTGGTGCCCGTAATGTCAGGCAAGAATGTGTTGGCGTCGGTGTTGGTGCCTGTCAGCGTCAATTGCGGACCAGTACCCGTGATTGCGCCGGTATAGGAAAAGGTGATTGGTCCCGTGCCATTTGACGCGATAGCAGAGGCTGCGCTCAATGTGAATTGACGGTCGGTGCTGCCACCGGTGCCAAGATAGGCGAGCGTTCCGCCGTTGAGGAGGAGGTTGGTTGCTGCGCTGGAAGATTGTCCGATACCGCTGGGAAGTCCGCCATCCTTCAGAGTATTTACAGAAACCGTTCCACCGTTGATGGCAGTGACGCCGGTGTACGTGTTGTTGGCGGTAAGAATCACAGCACCCGTAGTAGTGGTCCCACTCTCCAATTCCTTGGTCAAATTAGCTCCAGTGCCAGAAAGCACCGCACCGCTGGTGAAAGAGTTGGATCCATTAAAATCAAAGAAGGCAGCGGTTAAGACACCGGTCGTTCCGGCGATTCCACCGTTGGTGAGGGTGGCATTGCCCACGGTCTGATTCGTCGCACCGATATCGAGTGTGCCGCCGGCGATGGAAAGGATGTTGTTTGGAATGGCGCCGGATACGGCGGCCACGAGCGTACCGGCATTGACGTTGGTGCCGCCGGTATAGGAGTTGGAAGAATTGAGGGTCACTGTATTGGTGCTGGTCTTGGTGAGCGCTCCTGCGCCACCCAAGGTGACGTTAACGACTCCCTGTTGCACGGCAATCGCGCCGGTGCTGGTGACACTCGTGGGAGCGCCACTATTTAAGATCGAACCGTTAATAATGTTGATGGCAGAAAATTGTTGCGAATTGCCGTCCACATCCAACGCCGTATTGAAGTTCAGGGAAAGGCTTCCGGTTGCATTGAAGAAATTCACTTTAGTCACTTGAAGCGTTCCCTGCACAAGCGTGGTGTTGCCAGTGTAGCTATTGCCAGCGCCTCCGAGAACCAACTTGCCAGGCCCGGCCTTGACGAGAGAGACGGTGCCTGTGGCCGTGTTGTCGGCAATCGGGGCATTGATGGTCAAGACGCCGTTGGGGTCTTGCACCAGTGCGTAGATCGTTGCCGAGGAAGCTCCGCTACCCGCAGTCAGCGTACCTGATCCTTCGATGGTAGCTCCGCCCGTGCCGGTGGCCAGGAGACCACCGGAACTGAGGGTGAGAACGTTGCCGGAACCGATCGAAATATCGGTTGCACCATTACTGCCGAGCTTCAAGGAATCGGCGGCGACGGAGGCACCAACCACCTGCTGGGTGGACGTCGTCAGGTTGATATCCTGGGCTGAAGTCCAGGAAGCAGGCAAATGGTTCGTGCCGTCGGAAACCGTGTAAGCGGTGAACGTGGCTACATTGTTACCAGACATCGTTGCCCAGTCGTTAGTGCCAGCGGTTGCGTAGCCACCGATAATTCCGGTGGCTCCGTTGCTGAGTGTCGGCGGGGTCGTGAAACTTACATTGACGTTGGGATCGAGATCGAAATTGACCACGCCTGATGTACGCGAGAAGTTTGAGAAGTTGATCGCGACAGGTGCCCCAGAGCCGGTGGCAATTGTCTTAACGTTGTTGGCCCCGCCGGTGACTGCAAGCGTGCCAGTCTGCTCATTGGACGGGGTAGTCAGATTCCCGACAAATTCGAAGTTCCCGCGATTGAGAGTTACCAGAGCCGCAGCACCGAGCCGATCGCCGTTGCTCGCTGTATTGTCCAGGCGCAACGTGCTTACGATCGTGGCGGTGCTGGAGGTGCTGACGTTGATGGTCGCGGTGCCGCCAATCGATCCGGGAGTACCAGAGAGCACGACGGTTCCGCTGCTGATGGTTAAAGTACCGGTGAACGAGTCGGAGCCGGTGAGCGTAAGTGACCCGTTGCCGACCTTCGTAAGAGCGGTGGTGGATGTCGGAGTTGAGACGCTATTGACAAGTGTCGTGCCGGTGCCGTCAAGAATAGAACCGTTGAATGTGGTGCTATCGCCGCGAGCGCCGATGGAAAAGGTTGTAACGCTAAGACCCGAACTGCTTCCAAGCAGCTTGGTGTTGGCGCCGCCGTTTAGCGCGCCCAAGTCGATTGTTGTCGGCGCGCCCGCAGCAGCCATTACAACAGTCTGACCCGTGCCCAGATCGAAGTTCGTAAATGTACTTCGAGTGTTTGAGCCGGAGAAACTGACTGTCGTGATGTTCGTGCCCACGTCAGCGAACTTCAAAGTACCGAGGCTGGCAGCCTGATTCAGATTGGCCCCGAAATTGATGCTTACGCCATTTAAGGATTCAAGAGTGAGCGTGGCTCCGGAACTGATGGTGATCGATCCATTCCAAACGCGAAAGCTGTTGGCTGCGGTAGTGAGGCCCTGGGACAAAATACTATCGGCGGTAACGAACATGGCCCTGGCCAACTGGGTGCTTGCAACGGAAGGAGAGTTAATATTCAACTGTCCGCCGGCGAGCGTAACCATAGGGTTATTGGGGCCGCCCAGATTGGGGAGAGCGCCGGCAGTATCAATCTCAAGCGTACCGCTTTTGATGATGGTTGCGTTTGGGCCTGTACCAGGGCCGGTTGCCGCAGTCGCCCTCAGAATGACAGTACCCAGGAATCCGGTATCCAAAGTCAAGACGGTATTATCATTCGTGCCGAAGGGGGTCGAACTACCCAAAAGCGTCCCGCCACCGGTGAGCAAGTCTCCGCCGGTATGGAAGGTATAGGTAGTGGGCGTTGAGCCAACAGCATGAGTGAATGTCATGCTACCCGGATTCAGGTTGCTGGATGTCAGATCGATGTCGGTCCCGCCCGTGAAATTATCTGTGAAGACGACGTCGTCGCCGACGGTGTATTTGCCAACGCCAGTATTGGTCCAATTTGCGTCGGAGGTGTTCCAATTGAAATAGCCGCTGGATCCCACCACGCCGCCGGAAAAGGAGCCGTGGTTGGTATCAACAACCGTGCCCTTCCAGGTGTCCACTGCTCCAAGCGCCGGCCTGACAAGCCCAATAACGCTGACGGCCGCTGAGGAAAGCATTGCCGCCGAAACCAGCCGATTTGAACGATA
>DATAPK010000009.1:0-3419 GCA_036265245.1 Tepidisphaeraceae bacterium
CGGTGCAGACAGATGTCGTCAGCTCGCTGTGTTTTGCGTGAGCCTGAATGAATGCGATCATACGCGGGTTATTGACTTCGCGTCGTCGACCGTGCCCGCCGGGAACAACGAGGATGTCGGCTGGCGGCGCCGTTGCGAAAGAATGATCGGCAATCACCCGCAAGCCCTTGGAACACCGGATTTCCCCACCCGTTTCGCTCACCGTATGCACATCGCACCATTCGGGATTCTCTTCATGGAAATAGCTGAATACTTCCCAAGGCCCGGCAAAATCCAGTTCTTCGACGTCGTTGAACAACACGATAGCAACGGTGCGCTTTTTCATGGCAATCCTATCGCGCTTTCGCAACTGGCGGCCTGCTGCTCGTTCACTTCATCCGCCGCCTTGGGATCGGGCCACACACCAGCACCATCGTGCGCATAAAACTCCTCCAGCACGCGCGACCAATCACCCATGCCGCGCACGCTGATGAATTGCGATTTCACTGCTGTCGCCTGCGGGTGGAATCGGCTGTATTTGATTCCCATCTTCCGCATGCGCCGCCCCGCGAGCTGCTCGCCGTGAATCTGCATCGCGATCGCAAAATGTTCCTGAAGGGCGTCGCGCTGCTCGTGGATGGAGGGCGGTTGTAGCCGCGACGCCTGCGTCGCCTCCATTGCATCCAGAATAGGCGACGCAGGGTCACCTCCCATGAGTACATGGGAACCCGCGGCTACAAGCAATGCGCGTGCGTGACGGAAAATCCAGGGGTTTCCGATGGCCCCGCGAGCGATCCAGACGATATCCACGCCTGTTTCGCGCAGCATTCGCACCGCATCTTCCGCGGTGAAGACATCGCCGCTGCCGAGGATCGTGCGATTGGGATATCGCTGCTTTACCTCGCGCAAGGAAGCCCATCGAGCAGCCCCAAGATATTTCTGTTCGACCGTTCGGCCATGCACGCGAATCGCCGAGTAACCGTTCGCCCAGGCGGTGTCGACGATCTCGTAAAAGCGATCTTCCGCTTCGGGCGAATCGTCGAATGCACGACGCAGGCTGATGGTTGTTGGTATCTCCGGTGGTAGTGAATCTCGCACGGCCTTTAGAATCGATATCGCGCGAGGAACGTCTAACAGCATGTGGCCGCCGCGTGCTTTGTTTTTGATTTTTTTAACCGGGCACGCGAAGTTTAGATCGATGACGTCGTAGCCCGCCTGCTGAAGCAGGCTCGCCGCGCGCGACATGGTTTCAGGCTCGGCGCCGATGATTTGGCCGGCGATGGGGTGATCTTCGTCGTTGATGTCGATCGCCTTGCGCAATCCCTCGCCGCCGTTGCAGAGGATTGTATCGAGCAAAGCTTCGGTGACGGCGTATGGGCATCCTTGACGCCGGGCGACCAGCCGCATCGCGCGGTCGCTGTAGCCTGCCAGGCCTGCCTGGCAGAACGGTGCGGCGAGATGGATCGGGCCAATATTCACGTTCAGCATTGTAGGGCCTGTGTGTCGCATCGGCGATTAACTTCCATCCAATGGAAAAGGAGGCTGTGCCAACGGCTTTGCGGCAAGCGACATCATCGCCCAAGGGCTGTCGTCGCCGGCAATGCGATTAGTGCGCAATATCCCACAACTTTGGCAGCGATGAACGATCGCCCACTCTCCATCGGGGCGCACCCAGATGGCAATGGGCTCCATCGTAGCGGCACATGCCGACATCCGATCGCCGGGCGAGTTGTCCAGATGCAAACTCCACAAACAATGCGGGCAATGGTTGCGATGACGCGTGCCGTAGGACTCGGCATTCACAGGCCGGCGACAATGCCGGCAAATAAAGTCGTCGCAATCATTGCGACGGTGACGGTTTGAACTCAAGGGAAGCCTCGCGGTCTCTCAAAAATGCATGTTGAGTGACGAGCGCCAACACGATCACGCGTTAAACGCTCGACGAATGCGCGAAGCAATCAATCGCCTGCGAAGCCAATGTATCTGGAGATATCTCTGAAAATAAATCGGCCGTGCTGAAGAAGCGCGGCCTGTTCAAATTCGCACGATGTGCAAACAAGGACAGCGGCACGCCTCTACAGGCTGTTGATCGCAACGAGATGGAAGACAACGACGGTCACAAGGCCTCTTTTCTAACGCAGCGACTTACGCTGCATGACAAGAACTTAACACGCTTCAACGATCCGTCAAGCAATTTGCTGATTCGACTAACTCGCGACGGCCTTTGTCAGATCTTCAACTGATCGCGCTTCCCGCGTCGGCTGCTCGTGCCAATAGGCGATCTTTCCATCTTTGCCGATCACCACCGTGCCGCGCTTTGAGCAATTGAAAGGGCCATCGCCCCAGAAAAGATTGTACGCTTTGCTCACCGTGCGATTCACATCCGCCAGCAGATCGTATGGAATGCCATACTGTTTTTTGAACGCCGCGTGACAAAACGGGCTGTCGGTGCTCACGCCGAAAACCACTGCATCTTCGCCGGCGGTGATCTTGTCGAGCTGCGGGCCAAAGGCGCAATGTTCATCGGTGCAAACCGGGCTGAAATCCATGGGATAAAAAAGCAGGACCACTTTTTTCTGCCCGCGAAAACTGGATAGTTTCACCGGCGTTTTATCCTGATTCATCATCTCAAAATCCGGCGCCGCGTCGCCGACTTTCAGCAATTGATCTGTCATGGGGGTTTCCTTTTGCCGTGATGTTATCCGCGCGATACCCGGGTGGCAAAATTTCTTCTGGCTGCCCCGCCTTTGTTAGATTGAGCATTTGAGGCATGACGCTACGATGTCCTGCGGTTGCAAGAACAGTCTTTAGCAGGGAAGGCTATGACCACCAGATTATCCGCATCGCTTATGATCGCACTCGCATTGTTCGCCGGAGCCGGCTGCCAGTCGGATTCCGATCCCTTCGTCGCCCACCACGAAGCCTCTCCTTCCACCGTCGCCTGGCAACATCTCGGGACGGTGACGCTCGATGATCAAGTCTCGCTCAATAAAATCGACGTCGGCCCGTTCAAAGGAAAGTTTCACTCACTCTCGCTAGTGTTGCGTGGAACCACCGCCGAGCTAAAGGAAGTCAAAGTTTATTTCACCGACGGAAAATCGTTCAACGCCCTTCCGGATATCACGCTGGACAATGGCCAGCAATCCGCCGACTTCGATCTTCCCGGCGATTCGCCGCGAGAGATCGACAAAGTCACCTTCAAACCCGGCTTAGTTGGAACCGGATCACCGAAGATCGTGGTCTACGGACGATAAACGATATCCCACCAGGCGAGCGCGAATCGATTCATTTCAAATGGCAAAAAAAGAACCCCGATCTCTTGTGGAGACCGGGGTTCAGTTTAATGCTGGCAGTGACCTACTTTCCCGCTGAAGCAGTATCATCGGCTCCGCAGGCTTAACGACCGTGTTCGGAATGGGAACGGGTGTGACCCTACGGAT
>DATAPK010000010.1:0-5702 GCA_036265245.1 Tepidisphaeraceae bacterium
CAGCAGGATCAATCCCCACCCCACGCTCCTTCTTCACCACCACAATATTAAACACCCGCTCCCTCACCATCCCCGCAAACTCCCCGCGCCTCTCCCCAATCACCAGCGTCCGCGTCAAATCCTTCCACTCCACCGCAATCTCCGCAAACTTCCCCTTCTCATAGTTGTAGTTCGTCCCCTCATCCTCATAAATCACAAACTTCCCATCCGCCCCGGGATAAACCCGCAGCTCGATCGCCCCATTTCTCTTCTCGCTCGCAAACTGCTGCACCTCTCCCATCGGCACGATCGCCCCCGCCCGCACGTGCAGCGGAATCCGCTCCACCCCAGCCGCACACTTCACCTTCTGCCCACCCGCCAATTTTTCCCCCGTCCAGAAATCCACCCACCCGCCATCGCACTTCGGCAAATAAACTTCCCACTCTTTCTTCCCCGCCTCCACCACCGGCGAAACCAGAATCCCCGGCCCAAACATAAACTCATACGTCTGATCCACCGCCTCCTCATCCCCCGCAAAATCCATCACCAGTGGCCGCATCATCGTCGACCCCGCATTCGTCACCTGCCACGCCGTCGAATAAATATATGGCAGCAGCCGATACCTCAACTCCAGATACCGCCGCACAATCCCCTCCACCTGCTCGCCATATCTCCACGGCTCCGTGTTCGTCTGATACCCATGAATCCGCTGCATCGGGCAGAACGTTGCATACTCAAACCACCGCACCAATCTTTCCCGATACCCCTCATCCTCAAACTGCCCCGCCCCCCCTGCTGCCCCAGGCCTAAAAAATCCCCCGCAATCCGTCGTCCAATACGGCTGCCCCGTCACCACAAAATTCAACCCCGCCGGAATCTGCCTTCTCAACGTCTCCCAATCATTCCCAATATCCCCCGACCATGTCGCCGCCGCATATCGCTGCTGCCCCAGATACGCACTTCGCGTCAGCACAAACACCCGCTTCTCAGGCTCATCCTTCCGCAACCCCTCATACACCGTCTTCGTCACCAGCAGCGGATAAACATTCTGCACCCGATTGCCTATCCCCACGTGTGTCATCCTCCCATCCAGATCATCATTCTCCGGCTCGGTCGCATCCTGCCACCACGCATCAATCCCCAAACTCACCAGCCGCTCACTGAAATTCTTCCAGTAAAACCCCGCCGCCTCTGGATTAAAAAAATCAATCCACGTCGTATCCTTCAGATAATATCCCCGCGCCGTCATCTCCTTCCCCACATCCGATGTCACCGCCACCTTCGACCACACCGACACCATCAGCCGCACATTCATCTCATGCAGCGCCCGCACCAACCCCGCCGGATCAGGGTAGTGCGTCTCATCAAACTGCATCGCGTTCCACCCATATTTCCCCCAGTATTGCCAATCCTGCACGATCACATCCATCGGCAATTTTCTTTTCCGAAACTCCGCCGCATTCTCCAGAATATCCTGCTGCGACCTGAACCGCTCCCGGCAATGTATAAACCCATACGCCCACTCCGGCATCATCGGCGCTGACCCCGTCAGCTCCCGATACGTCGCAACAATCTCGTCCGTCTTCTCCCCCGCGATCACCACATAATCCAACGCCTCCGCCACCGGCGATTCAAACACCGTCTCATCCTTCGACGCTCTAAAATAAATCGCAGGCCTATCCTTCGCTTCCCCCGTCACCTTCACCCGATGCTCCCCCGCCTCCAAATCCATCAGCCAACTCGCCGTCGGCGGCAGCCAATAATTCTGAATATCAACCACCCCCTTCCCATCAATCTCCACCTCGTGCCGTCTCGCCATCTTCTGCCCCACATCCAGCATCAGCGCATATCGCCCCGCCCGCTCCACGCTAAACATCCCCACAAACTCCTGCTCCGTCCGCACTTCCTTCGTCGTCCCCTCCGCACTGGTCACATCCACGCGAACCGTCTCCCCCTGCGCCTCCACCGCGCTCAATTCCACCTTCCGATCCGCCGGATTAAATTCCGTCCGCCCATAGTTGTGCCACAACAGCCCATACCCCTTGCTCGAGATGACAAACGGAATCGCGATCTGCGTATTCACCTGCGTAAGCCGTCGCGGCAAATCCCGAACATTCAGATACCCATCCTGAAACTGCCCCAACCCAAACAACCGCTCATCCGCAGGCGACTCAAACCCCTGCCCCACCCGATAGCAAGGCTCCTCCATCACGGTAGATGCTTCCAAAACCCTCGTCCCCGCTTTCTCTTTCAGCAGCAATTTCCCCTTAGAATCCCAAAACGTAACCGCCCCGCTAGCCCGCTCCACCGATGCTTGCAATTTCGCGTTCTTTATATTGACGGTGCTCTCATCCTCCCAAACAGTGAATTGAGATATCGCCACCTTCTCCGTAAAAACCAAATTCAACTTCTCTCGAATCTCCCCCCGAGAGAATCGCACCCGAATCGCCCCCTCCCCCACCGGCCGAAGCGCAAGCTCCCCTCCCTCCATCCCCACGCGCACGCCTAACCCATCCTCCAAAACCGATTTCACCGCCAAAGAAGCATCTGTTTTCACAGCCGGCAATAGTAACGATGTGCAGGGGATGAACAATCCACGCAGATATCACGCCGCGCGCCGTGTCCTCTCTCTATCGTCACCTTCCCGCGCCGCCTCTGCATTCTCGGCTCGACTGAGCTTGTCGAAGTCCAGCCACGCGTCGATGCCATCGGGGAAATTCAGCCTGGCGTGTTCGCCGAACAGTTCGCGCGCCGCCTCGTCGTATGCCTCGGCTGCGGCGAGTTCGTCGCCGAAGCGGCCGAGCCGGTACGCCTTCCCGTCGGCGACGATCCTTGCACTCCACTTCCCTGTCCACTTCTCCCAGCACACGCCCTTAAACCGCGAGCTGCACGGCTGGCCCTTCATCCCCTTCATCTTTCGCGTGTGCCGGGTGCGCTGCTGGATTGTCCGCACGATGAGGTTCGCGCTGCGGCAATCCAATGAGTCGCCGTTGATGTGCCCGACCTGATGCGCGCCGTCGGTCACGCCCATGATCACGCGCCGCAGGGCAACTCCCTTTGGCCGCTCCGGGCGGCACAGCCCGACGAACGTCGCCTGCCCCTTGTTCACGCTCTCCCACGACAACACTGCCCCGTCGAGCAGCGCCAGCGTCTGGGCATCGACGATCGCCTCGCGCTGACCGCTGTCTCGCACGTTCCCGCCGCACAGCGGGACGCAATAAGCACCGCTCCCATCCGGGTGCAGATACGGCGGCGCGAGCATGCCCGCGCGCTGAAGCATCCGCTTGAGCTCCTCGACGCGATACACCGTCGGCCCATCTTCGAAACGCTCGCCGCACGGGAGCAGCCCCTGTCGCACCCACCCGTCCCACGTCGGTCGGTCCACGCCGAACATCTGGCACGCCTCGCGGCGCCGGGCCCAGCCGCTGGGCACTTCGAAGGTCCCCGCGGCGCCCTTGAAGAGGTTTTCCCTTCCCAGCATCTGGGCCCGCAGCGCCTTGAGCGCCTCCACAGGATAAATGGTGCATCGCCCGCCGACGCGGCTGTGGATGCGGGTACCGAAGGTGATCTTCCCGTCCGTGATCCAGTGCGTGAATGCGCGCTCGGTGATCCTCAACAGGCTGCGCGCCCCGGCGCGATCGACGAACCCCTCGGACACGACGAACGGCGGCGCCGCTGCCCGTGCCTCCAACCGTGCCTCCTCCGCCCGCTTCTTCGCCTCCGCAGCTGCCGCAGCGGCCAGGCGCTCCTGCGCGATCTGTTCGATATCCGAAACCGGGTAGAGCTTGCATCGCCCGCCGTCCGGCTTTTTGACACACACCGCACCGCTGAGCCACCGCATCCAATTAGCGTTCGCCAGGGTCTGGTCGCTCACCCCGAGCATCCGCGCCGCTTGGGGCGTCGTCACCCAGCCAGGCGGCGGGAAGGCGAGTGTGTGGGGAGAAGACTTCACAACAAGCAATATCGGCGAAGAGTATGGGTTTTCTGGATGCCCGCTTGCCCAGCCCTCACGCGGCCTCGCGCTGCTGCCCCGCCGCTTCCTGCTCCAGCCACTTGTCGATCCCATCCGGGAAATTCGGCCGCGCGTGCTCGCCGAACCACTCTCTCGCCGCTTCGTCGTAGGCCTCCGCGGCGGCCAGTTCGTCGTCGAAGTAGCCCAGACGCTTGTGATCGCCTTCCTTTTGAATCTGGGCCAGCCACTTCCCGCTCTTCTCAATCCAGCACACACCCTTGAACCGCGAGGTGCATGGCTTGCCGCCGTTGGTCTTTCGCTTGCGCGCATGGCCCAGAACCTCGCTGGGATTCCGCACGACCAGATTCTCCCGCCTGCAGTCCAGCGGATTGCCATTGCGATGGCTGATTTTAGATTGCCGCCCCTTTCGCCTTAAGCCCAGGATGATTTGCCGCATCGGAATCTGTTCGCCCGCCGGCGCGGAAACGACCACCACCGCATCTTCGCCGTCGCTGCGCGGCATCCAGTTCCATCGCTTCTGTTCGATCAACGGCAGGTCGGCCGCATCGATGATCGCTTCGAACCTCGTCTTGCTCCAGCTCATGATCGGCACGCGCACGATGCCCGGATCTTTCGGATCGGGATAGGGCTTTCCAACCTTGCTGAATTCTTCGGCGAGACGCCGCAACTCATCGACCGGGTAGACCCGCCTGCCGCCACAACCGCGGACGCTGGCCTCTTCCACCGGAATACGCGCCCATCGACCGCAATTGATCCGACCGTCGGTCTGCCAGTGAACAAACGTGCCTGTCGCCACGCCGAATATCTTCGCCGCATCGTCTCGATCGACATATCCTTCCGGCGCACGCCACTCTCCGCGCCCATTGCTTTCCATGAAGAATAAATGATCTCGGCCCGCTTCCTCAACGAGCCGATCGATCTCTTCGATGCTGAATAGCTTGCACCGCGCCATCGTCGGCCGGCTGAACCATCGCCAATTCTCAACTCGTCCATCCTGAAGCCATCGCTTCCACACCTGGACAGACACATTCGCCCGGCGCGCCGCCTCGTTCATTTCGAGCCAGCCGGGCGGTGGGAAATTTTCCAGCGCGTCCTTGATCTCTTGGGCGAGCCGCTCGATCTGTTCGATGGAATAGATCTTCGTGCGCGCGCTCGTCCCCGGAATCGGCGCGACCTGACCCTCGGGCAGTCTTCCCCGCAGTTCCCATTGCCGCAGGGTCATTGCATTCACGCCAAGCATCCGCGCCGCCTCATCCAGTTCGATGAATCCTTCCGGCGCAACCGGCCGCGACGCCTCGGCCGCCATCTCCTCGCGCACGCGCCCAAGGTCGGCGATGGCGAAGACATGTCGCCGCTTGCCGTTGGCGCGGTTGAGCCACTTCCCGCGACCAAGCCGGCCGCGCTGCTGCCAGTCGTTCAACGTCACCGGATGAACCCCGCCAAAGAATGCCGCCGCGCCCGCGAAATCGACGTATCCTTCCGGTAACTGGTCCGCCGCCGCATCCTGGGCGGCGATCTCGTTGCGCGCCTTCTCCAACTCCGCAACGGCGAAGACCCTGCACTTCACGCCATTGGGCCCGGGGATCGACGTCCCGGCATATTTCAGCCGACCCTTCTTTAGCCAAAGATTGAGCGCGTTGACCTGAACCCCCAGAAACGCCGCGGCCTGATACCGATCCACAAACCCCGGCGGCGGAAAGGGTGCCTCAGCCGCGCGCCGCAGTTCCTCACCCACCCGGCGCACCTCGTC
>DATAPK010000011.1:0-4703 GCA_036265245.1 Tepidisphaeraceae bacterium
AAATCGTCTAAATAAACGATGCCCGAAGACCGCGCCCAACAATTTCTGCAGATGATCCGCCGTGCCGAGCATGGCCGGCTCAAGGTCTATCTCGGCTACGGCCCAGGCGTCGGCAAAACATATAAAATGCTTCAGGAGGCGCATCGCCTCAAAAAAGAAGGCATCGATGTCGTCGTTGGCCTGGTTGAAACCCATGGCCGCGAAGAAACCGCCAGGCTTGTCGATGGGCTAGAAGTTCTTCCTCGCCGCAAGATCGAATATCACGGCATTACCGTCGAAGAGATGGACGTCGATGGCCTCATCGCCCGCCGTCCCCAGGTCGCCATCATCGATGAGCTTGCCCACACCAACGTTCCCGGCAGTCGGAATGTCAAGCGATATCAGGATGTCGAAGACATCCTCGCCGCCGGCATTCACGTCATCTCGGCGATGAACGTTCAGCATCTTGAGAGTCTCTACAACACTGTCGAAAACCTCATCGGCGTGAAAGTGCGCGAGCGTATCCCTGATTCCGTCCTCGCCGAGGCTGATCAGATTGTCAACATCGATCTCTCAGCCGAGGATCTACAGGAGCGTTTACGCGAAGGGAAAATCTATCCCAAAGAGCGCATCCAATCCTCCCTTGAAAACTTTTTCGTCAGCTCCAACCTCGAACATCTTCGTGAATTGGCGCTGCGGGAGCTTGCATCACAAATTGATTTCAAACGGCGGGAGATTGGCAAGGACAATCACCGCGCCTCGGATGGCTCGCCGGATCAGATCATGGTGTGCCTCTCTTCCCGCGGGCCCAACAGCGCGAGACTGCTGCGATTCGCCTCCAAGCTGGCGGGGCGGTTGAATCGAAACTGGTATGCCGTCTACGTTCAAACCCCATCCGAAGAGCCGACCGTCATCGACGCGAAAACGCAGCGATTGCTATCCGACACGCTCACCTTGGCCAACCAACTCGGCGCGATGGTTTTCACGTTCAAAGGCCAGGATGTTGCCGACACGATTCTGCGATTCGCCCGCGAATATCGCGTTGGCCAGGTTGTCATCGGTCGCCCGCGGCCCATCTCGTGGTGGCGGCGCCTGATTGGCCAAAAGAGCGTCGCCGAGCAGTTGGTTCATCGTGCCCGAAATGTCAGCGTCATCGTCGTCGATGCCGAAAGCGATGAACGCACCGCCAGCGAATTCGTCGAACCCGCCGCACCAGCCGGCGGAAACGGTCAAGTCGCCCGGCCCGCGGGAATGCTCGGCCGATTGCTCGCTCCATCCCGAATCGTCATCTGGGATGATCCGATCTCCAAGCACGATATTCGAGAAGGTTTGGCGGATGCTGTCATCACAGATGCGCCGAAACTGCGGAAAGAAATCGTCATTCAGAAATTAGAGGAGCGCGAAGCCCAGGGCTCGACATTTCTGAATGAAGGAGTCGCGCTGCCGCATGCGAGATTGGACGAATTGACCGAGCCCCAAGTCGCGCTGGGTCTGACCCACGGCGGCGTTCTCGATGCCCCGACTGAAAAATCAATCGAAGCCGTATTCCTTTTGCTCTCTCCCACCGGCGGCGCCAGCACGCATCTCCAGCTTCTTGCCAAAGCCGGCCGAGCCCTGCAAAACCGTGAGCTTCGCCGCGCTCTTGCCCACGCCAAAACGCCCCAGCAAGCCCTCGATGCCATTCACGACTTCGAATCCGCCGCCAGCGAAAGCCGGCGATAATTTTGACGTTCCTTCCCGCAGGCGATTCTTTTATCCTGACATTCGTCAGTGGATAACCGTGCAATGAATTTGGCAGGGATGCAATACATTGGTGATTGCGTCCCTGTTTGCCTATGAGCCTGAGCAAATACAGACAAAAACGCCGCTTCAATCGCACGCCAGAGCCAAAGGGCCAAGCGCGGCGAAGTAATCGCTCCGCGCTTCAATTCGTCATTCAGAAACATGATGCCTCGCGTTTGCATTACGATTTTCGCCTGGAGTTGAATGGCGCGCTCAAAAGCTGGGCTGTGCCCAAAGGGCCATCGCTCGATCCCACGCGAAAAGCGCTGGCCGTGCAGGTTGAAGATCATCCCATCGAATATGGGGGGTTCGAGGGCGTGATTCCCAAAGGCGAATATGGCGGCGGCACCGTGTTGCTTTGGGATCACGGCACTTGGGAGCCGCTGCACGATCCGCGTGATGGTTACAAACAGGGCAAGCTGCATTTCATCCTTCACGGCGAAAAGCTGCATGGTGAATGGAGCCTCGTCCGCATGCACGGCAAGGCCGGTGGCGATGGAAAAAACTGGCTGCTCATCAAAGTAAAAGACAAATTCGCTTCCTCGCGCGGCGACATCCTGAAAGATCAACCGCAAAGCGTGAAGACGCGCCGGCAGATTGAGCAGATCGCCGACGACCGCGATGATGTTTGGGACAATGATTCAAAGGATTTGGCGAAATCAACCGAGGCGAAAAAATCATCCCTGCCCTCCAAATTCTCTCCCCAACTTGCCGTACTTGCTGACCATCCTCCACAGGGCGATCAATGGATTCACGAAATTAAATTCGACGGCTATCGTCTCCTCGCCTTTCTAAAAGCCGGAAAAGTAAAACTCTTCACCCGCAACGGCCATGACTGGACGAATAAATTCCCCGCCATCGCACGAGCCTTTGAGAAAATCAAAGTAGATTCCGCCATCATCGACGGCGAAGCAGTCATGCTCGACGATCAAGGAAGAAGTGATTTTCAATCGCTCCAGGCAATGTTGAAAGACAAAGAAAAAGGCGAGCCTCGGCTCTATGTGTTCGACCTTCCTTTCTATAACGGCCTCAATCTGACGCAGACTCCTCTGGTCGAGCGAAAGAAAACGCTCAAGCAACTGATGGATCGCGCCAGCCTCTCGCCGCGAATCGTTTACAGCGATCACGTTCAGGGCCACGGCGATGAGATGATCCAAAAGGCGTGCGGCATGTCGCTGGAAGGAATTATTTCCAAGCGGGCCGATGCTCCTTACGTTTCCCGCCGTGAAGCAACCTGGCTGAAAAGCAAATGCCAGCAGCGGCAGGAATTTGTCGTCATCGGCTTCACCAATCCACAGGGCGCGCGAACGGGTTTTGGTTCGTTGCTTTTGGGATATCACGACAAGGATGGTCAACTCGTCTATGCAGGCCGCGTTGGGACGGGCTTCGATGAGAAATTGCTGAAGGGCTTGCATGCCCAGCTAACGCGGTTGGAACAGAAGACATCGCCCACCACCAATGCGCCTCCGCCTCGCCAGCGGCGTGCTGCTCATTGGGTCAAACCTACGTTGGTTGCCGAGGTACGATTCACAGGATGGACTCGCGACGGCTCATTGCGGCATCCGGCCTTTATCTCGCTGCGTTCCGATAAACCCGCATCCAAAATCGTGCGTGAAATGCCCGTACATGCCGAGGATGCTAGCGTTAAACCAAAATCACCCAAATCGGTTCGCCGCAAAACAGACAAAAAAGCGAAACAAACATCTTCATCTTCCAACAGCGCATCCGCAGATTCCTTCGCCGGTGTTCGCTTGACGCATCCGGATAAAGTGCTGTATCCCGATGGGATTGTTACCAAAATTGATATCGCTTCTTACTACCAATCCGTCGAGCAGTGGATGTTGCCGCACGTGATGAATCGGCCGCTCGCGCTGGTGCGTTGCCCGGCCGGTCAATCCGCCAAATGCTTCTTCCAGCGAAACTGGTCCGACACGCTGCCCAGCGCCGTCACCAAAATCGATGTCAGCGACACGAAGAAAAAAGAATGGCATGTCGCAGTGAACGATCTGGCGGGGCTGATTTCGCTCGTACAAATCAGTGTGCTCGAAATCCACACCTGGAATTGCCGCGATGGCGATATCGAGCATCCCGATCAACTCGTCTTCGATCTTGATCCCGGCCCGAATGTCCCGTGGAAGCAGGTCGTCAGCGCCACGCGCATGCTCCACAATATGCTCGATCACTTGCGCCTGCCGCAATTCCTCAAAACTTCCGGCGGAAAGGGATTGCACATTACCATTCCCATCGAGCCAACTATCGATTGGGATGCCGCCAAGGAATTTTGTGGAACGATCGTTAAATCGCTGGCGCAGTCGTCTAATTTGATCGTTGCCAACATGCGCAAGGATCTTCGCGGGGGGAAGGTCTATATCGATTATCACCGCAATGGCAGAAGTGCCACCGCGGTGGCGCCTTATTCAACGCGTGCCCGACTGGGTGCGCCTGTATCCATGCCGATCTCATGGGAGGAGCTCGGGAAACTATCCTCGGCCGCTCAATTCACGGTAGAGAGTGCGCGCCGCTATCTCGAAAAGCGGAAGACTGATCCCTGGCGGGATTTCGACAAATCGCGCGTCGATTTGCGTCGAACCCTCGCCGGCCGGTCTGCCGCCTGAGGAGCAAGCCATGGCACGCCCCGTTTGGAAGGGCTCGATCAGCTTCGGGCTGGTGAGCATTCCCATTCAACTGGAGACCGCGGTTCGCGAAAAGAACGTCAGCTTTCATCTGCTTTCCAAAGACGGCACCTGCCGGCTTCGCCGAAAGCTTTATTGCCCGGAAACGGGAAAGGACTTCGAATACAACGAAACCGCGAGCGGCATCGAAGTCGGCGACGATGAATACGTCCTTGTCGAAGACAAAGAAATCGAAGCCGCACGCCCGGAGAAAAGCCGGGCCATCGAGATCGAACAATTCGTCAAGCTCGACGAGATCGATCCGATCTA
>DATAPK010000012.1:0-8939 GCA_036265245.1 Tepidisphaeraceae bacterium
CGATTTCTCTTTCAGCGGATTGAAGACGGCGGTGCTTTATCACGTTCGCGGCGTGCCGGGTCAGGATGTCATTCCGCCGCCGTTGAATGATCGCTCGATTCGCGATCTGTGTGCATCCTTCCAGGCGGCGTGTGTCGATACGCTGATCGCCAAGCTCAGGCGGGCGCTCAAAGAGAAGCAGGCGAAGACGGTCATCATCGGCGGCGGAGTTTCCGCCAATCGGGGGTTACGCGCGGCGCTGCAGAATTTCGAGATTCCGGTTCATTTTCCCGAGATGACTTATTGCACCGACAACGCGGCGATGTCGGCGGGGCTTGCACATGTACTGCTTGAGCATGGCCAGATTGCCTCGCTTGATCTGGATGCGATTACTTACAGCCAGTTTGTTAGTCGTTAATGGTTAGTCGTTAGTTGTTAGTTGCTTGTCGTATCTGCTTCGATTAACAACTAACCACTAACAACTAACAAAGAACAATGTCAATCGAACGAATCACAACGCTCCCGCCATTGCCGCCGCGACCTTCGGATGGACATAAAGGTACGTTTGGGCGGGTGTTGGTGGTGGGCGGTAGTGAGGGGATGATTGGCGCGCCGGTTTTTTCGGGGACATCGGCGTTGCGGATGGGGTCGGGGCTGGTGCAGATTGCCACGCCTCGGGCGATTCTGCATGCGGCGTTGTCGATCACGCCGGAGTTGATCGGGGTGAGTCTTGGGAAGACGGTGGGCAAGGATTTATTGGCGGCGGTGGAGGCGGCGGATGCGGTGGTGCTCGGGCCGGGGTTGGGCAAATCTCTTGAAGCACGCGAGCGAGTGAAACGGTTGATTCGATTCGATAAGCCGATGGTGATTGATGCGGATGCGTTGAATATTCTGGCGGCGAGGAAATCCTGGCCGCGTGAGTTTCATGCCAAGGCGGTGCTTACGCCGCATCCGGGGGAGATGAAGCGATTGGCGAAGCTGTTCAATCGCCTGGACGTGCCGAGCGACGAGGACAGCCGGATTGATATCGCCCTCAAGGCGGCGACGACGTTCGATCAGGTGATCGTTCTTAAAGGGCATCGCACGGTCGTCACCGACGGCAAGCGGGTCTACATCAATCGTACCGGCGACAGCACGCTCTCCAAAGCCGGCACGGGCGATGTGCTGAGCGGCATCATCGGCTCGCTGCTCGGGCAGGGGCAGGGGGGGATGGAGCGATTCGATGCGGCGTGTGCTGGCGTCCACATTCACGGCCGGGCTGGTGAACTCGCCGGCAAAAAGCTCGGCCAACGTTGCGCCCTCGCCCGCGAGATCATCGACGCGATCCCCGCGGCGATAGCGGAGTATGATCGTGCGGTGGGGGAATAAGCAATGTCCTGTGTCGACTCAATCAAGATCGTTCACTATCCGCGTGATGGCGGCCCGTACACCACCGACACGATATTGCAGCCATCGTGGGATATCCTCGAACGTGAGTTGCGTTCGATGCACAATTGGGAAAAGCCAAATCTCTTTTTAGATCAGGATCGCGAAGTTCCCGGTCGGAATTGCATGGGGATTTGTGGGGGTAGCGGCGTCTATCACGTGCAGATTGCTGACGACAGGGCATGTTGGCAGCAGGCCTTTAATCCGGAAGGATTGAACGACGAAGTCGATGTCTGGCTGTCGGATCAGGGCTTTGCAACCAAGGCGAAGTTTACGTGGCCGGTTGAAGATGCTGTAAAGCTCGTGCGCTGGTATTACGATCACGGCACACCGCACCCCAGCTATTCATGGTCAGCTTGAAGACGCGACGCGCTACGATGGGCGCAATACGTAGAGCGCGATCTCTCCCGTGAAGTGATTGACGCCATTCCGCGCCGCGGCGGCTGAGTATGAGCAGGCCGTGGACGAGCGAGGATCTGGAATGATCCCGCGACTCCTGGCATGATGCTGCATCAACCCATCTCCCAAAATGAAACACTCACTCCCCTCCATCGTCCTGGCTTTCATCGTGCTGCTTTCAACCTGCTGCCTTGCAGGCGATGGGCAACAGGCTGCTGCACCGGACGACATCTTCATTCGGCTGGTGAGTGTATCTCACACCGGAAACGAGGTGCCGTTGCTCTTCGCCCGGTTTGTGCCGGTCAAGATCGACTATGGGGGCGGCGGCGGGCGGGACGCCAGCAAACCATTTGGATCGTTCGTCGAAACCAAAGCCGGCGAGGAGTTCCGGGTCACCTTCAGAGGGAAACTCGCCAGCCCCCATGACCAGACCCTCTGCAACGTGCTGAGCGACTGTGAAGTGCCGCATGGATCGGGGGCTCTCAAATTGGATCTGCTTCTCTCCGTGCCCGCGGACGTGCCGACCGCCTCCGACGATTCCGCCCGCGATTTAAGCCAGTGGATCGTCAAGTCCATCGGTATTCACAAATGACGCGCCCCGCTGCGGTGGCGGAGTATGAGCGTGTAGTGTGGGGATAAGGAATGGGGATGACGCGCTTGGGAACTCTTAACGTTGATGGCTCGCGCATGAAATCTCTGGCAACGGTGAAGCGTGTGGCGGTGGCGGCGCTCGTGGCGTTCGCTGTGATGGCCACCTATTCGATCGTTCCATGGTGGGTGCTATGGTCGTTTTTTGGGTGCCTCGCGATTCTCGCCGCATATCACCATCTCCGAGTCACACGACCAGCGATGCTGCGGCGGGAAAGACAGAGGCGTGGAGAATGTCCGCACTGCGGCTACGACCTGGGTGGCAGCCAGTCGTCCTTATGCTGCCCCGAATGCGGCGAGAATTTCGAAGTTTATGCGAAAGCGAAAGTCTCGTAGTCTTGTAAGGTGGGCACTGACCACCTTACGAATACTAGAGGTTCGATGGAGACTGATTTTTATAATCGAGAGACGTTCCTCCGCGAGCGGCTGAATACATTTTTGGCCCGCGAACTCAGGCTTCCTGAAGCAGACTATTATGCCAATCTGACCGATGAATCTCTTCTGTCGCTAAAGTCCGTGCTCGCCGATATCAACAACATTTTCACTCTCAGGGTCTGCATCAATTTCGTCGATTGGCTAGCGTCGCGTTTCAACTTCAATGAAATAGACACGCAAGCGGTTCGGGCGTCGCTTCTCAAAACAAAGCCAGGTGCCAACGGATATGACATTCACATTCCGACACCGATTCGCGCGATCGCTGAGATAAAATGCAATGTGCCTATCAATCGGGGGAATAAGTACGGTTCTAATCAGCGGGACGGTATCAAGAAAGATGTGACAGCATTACTGCAAGGCAAATCCAAAGCGCGTCTTAATCTGCACGATTATCTAAAATTCCTGGTGCTTCTTGACCGTCCTGCGATACGGGCAGCGACGGAACATTTTCGACTGGGTAGCAAACTTTACAGAGACAGGCTCATCGTTGTGTCGGATGCCATTGAAATCGACAGGCAAGATGTTGTGTACGTCGTTTACGTTTCGCCGCCATCGAACTCCTTGTAGTCTTGTACGAACTTCAGCCACAGGCGGTCGGGCTTTCGTCGGGCCGCATCGAGGCGATGTCGCGTTGCCTTCATGCGATATCTTTTTGCCTCATGCCGGGATCATGTTGACTCATGTTTGGAGCGTGTTGACCCGCGTCGATGTCGCGCGGTCTCGTGTCATCATCGCGTTGACACGTGCCATTATGACGTTGACGCTCGCCACTATCGCGCGGACGCGTGGCCAAACCGCGTGGGCAGGCTTTAAAGCGACATCGGCGGGGGCATTCAACGTGGCGTAGGCTGATTTTCCCGGACGGTGGGGCGTTTTTGGTGCGAATCTCAGGTGCATCCTCGTTGCTGACGATGCAGAAGGGGAAGCGAGGTTGCGTTATGCGAACCGTGCCGAGAAATCAGTCGCCGAAGATCGTTTTCTTTCAGACGCATCTGCCGCAGTGGGAGGCCAACGCCGCGGCGATCGGGGTGACGCCGGAAGATGTCGCGCTGCTTACCGTCAAGACCGAGGCGGCGAGTGCGGCGATGATGGCGCAATTGCAGGCACAGGCGGCGGCGGAGGCGGCGACGCTGGCGTTGCAGATGGCCATCGACGACATGGCAACGCAGGGGGCAAACATGATCATGCAGATTCGCACCAAGGCGGCGATCAGCGGCGGGCAGGTTTATCAACTGGCGCACATCCCCACGCCGGCGGCGGGATCGCCCATCGGCAAGCCGGGGACGCCGACGGGTTTCCGCTTCACACTCGATTCTCGCGGTGCGTTGCAGTTGAAATGGCAGTGTAAGAATCCGCGCGGATCAACCGGTACGATGTATCAGGTGTATCGACAGGTCGACGGCAGCGGGGCGTTCGCGTTCCTCGGCGTATCGGGCACGAAAAGTTTTGTGGATGCGACGCTGCCCAGGGGCGCGAGCATGATCGTCTATCAGATCCGGGCGATGCGAACGACGAGCATCGGGGGCTCGGCGGAGTTTATCGTTAACATCGGCATGGTGCGCGGCGGGGCGATGATGACGAGTGTTCAGCAGATTGAGAAGAAAGCGGCTTAGTTGCGAATGACCAATGACCAAACCAGAATGACCAATGAATGAGCAATGACCAAATGGCGGCGAGCCTTTGGGCGGGCTTGGTCATTGATTGGTCATTCGGATTTGGTCATTGGTCATTCTTATCATCACTTCTTAATCACCAGCAAATACCCCAACACACTCACCACCACCAACGCCGAGATCGAGAGAAAGATCGCGATCGCCAGCATCGTTGTGAAGCGTGTATTTTGTTTGTGGATGATTCGCTCAAGCTGGCCGTCGCGCGAGTTGATGTTGTCGCGCATGTTCTGAAGCACCTGTGAGCTGTCGACCGAATTTCGGCTGACGCTCTGCATGGCTTCGCCGACGGATTGGAGATGCGTGGCGATTTTTTCGTCGTTGTGCTTCACCCCATCGACGCGTTCGGCGAGGTCTTCGATGAGTTCGCGCTGTTGGCCGCCGGTTTCGCTGAGGCGTTCGAGAATATCCGATAGCTTTTGTTGCTGGGCGTTTTGCGAAGCGAGTTGCTGGTTGATGGCTTTGAGGGCTTCGCCCTGCACGCGGCTGGATTCGGGCAGTTGCTCGAGCAGATCTGGCAGCGAGGAGAGATATTGCATGAGCTCGATCTGCCGCTGATCCTGGCGATCGAGGTTTTGGCGGATGCCGCTCATCAAATCGGTGAGGGTGTTGAACCCATCCTGCAACTGCTGGATGGCGGCGTCTCGCTTGGCCCAGGGACGCAGGAAGCTGGAGCGCGTGACGACGACGGGGACGTTATTGTCGGGGGGAGCAAGCGGCAGATCGCCATTCTCACCATGATTGGACTTGCGAAACCACCCGCCGATACGAGAAAAGATCGTGTTCTGATCACTCATGGATTGCGTCCTTGCGCTAAAATCCGAGTTTGACACCCATTTGGTGCAACTCTACCATCCGCGCGCGCCCGGTCAACGGGCGGGAAAAGCGAAAATGACTGAATTCGCCGGGCGAAACCTAAATGACCAAATCCGAATGACCAATCAATGTCCAAATCCCAATGCCCAGACAATGCGAGGATGCAGGCATTGGTCGTTGGTCATTGGTCATTTGTTGGTCATTCTGGTTTGGTCATTGGTCATTTGTCTAGCGGGGTGTGATCGAGCTAAACCAATTGCACCCCATCCCGGGCCCGTCACGGTGGCGTCGCTGGTGCCGGCAGCGACGGATGTGATCGTGCAGATGGGGGCGACGGATCATCTGGTGGCGGTGAGCAACTGGGATGCGAAATTGCCGGAAATCGCTTCGCTGCCGAGGGCGGGGGACTATCGCACGATCGATTGGGAGAAGATCGCCCAGGCCAAGCCGGGTGCGATGATCGTGCAATTCGCGCCGGGCAAGATGCCGCCGGGGTTGGAGGAGAAGGCGAAGGGGATGGGGATTCGCCTGGTGAATGTTCACATCAATCGGTTGGATGAAATCTTTAAGGCGATCGATCAACTGGGTGCGGAGATGGGTGAGCCCACGAAGGCGGCGGCGGCGAGTAAGAAGTTGCAGGGTGAACTCGATGGTGTGAGGCAGCGCGTGGCGGGGCAGGCGCCGGTGCGAACGCTGCTAGTTCACAGTGAATCCGATCTATCCTGTGTCGGCGGCGGGAATTTTATGGATGATCTCCTGACCATCGCCGGCGGAAAGAATGTGCTGAGCGGTGGCGATAATTCGTTTCCGACGATCGACCGTGAACAACTGGTGTCGCTGAATCCTGATGCGGTGATCGTGCTGCTGCCTGGCGAATCGCAGCAGGTGATTGATCGGGCGAAGGGATTTTGGGCGGGGCAGACGACGGTTTCAGCGGTGACGCATGGGCGGGTTTATATTTTGACGGATTCTTACCTGCTTTTGCCGGGGATGAGTGCGGGGAAGATCGCCGAGCAACTGGCGAATTGCCTTCATGCGGATTCATCGAAAGGCCAACCGTGAAACCGTGGACGGCGAAACGCTTGGTCTGGATGATCGCGATCAGCCTGCTGGTCTGGGTGGTGCTGGCGACGCTCTGTTTGATGGTGGGATCGACGGGCGAATTTGGCTGGCCGACGAAGCAGGCGTTTCAGATTCGTCTTGAGCCAGTGTTGCTGGCATCAATCGTTGGGGCAGCGCTCGCATCGGCGGGTGTTGTGTATCAGGCGATCCTGCAGAATCCGCTGGCCGATCCGTATCTGCTTGGCGTAAGCAGCGGGGCGATGCTGGCGGCGTATTTGTGGCAACTGCCCTGGGCGACGCGATTTCTGGTGACGTCCAGCGGATGGGCGTTTGGCCAGCAGTCGGCGGCGTTTGCTGGAGCGCTGATCGCGATCGGCATCGTCTTCGCGTTGGCAAGTCGTCGAGGGCGGTTGGAACCGATTACACTTTTGCTTGTGGGCGTGATCGTCAACGCGATCAATGGGTCGATCTTCATGCTGCTGAATGCGATCGTCAAAGATACGGCCACGCCCGGCGGGCCCCTCGCGTTTCTCGTCGGCACGATTCAAACGACCGGCCTGAGCACGCGGCAGGAAATCGCCGCGCCAGTGGTGATCGGCATCGGCTGGCTGATTATTTTGTTCATCGCCGGCCAATTAAATGTCGCGATGCTCAGCGAATCCGAATCGCTTTCGTTGGGCGTGCGAATTCACCGGTTGCGGTGGGTTGCGTTGCTGATTGCGTCATTGATGACGGCGTCGGCGGTGGCGATCAGCGGGCCGATCGGATTTGTGGGATTGGTTTGCCCGCATCTGGCGAGATTGTTTGTCGGTAACGATCAGCGAAAGCTGCTGCCGCTGGCGACGGCGCTGGGGGCGGGGTTGCTGGCGGTGGCAGATGCGGCATCGCGAAAACTCGCCGCCCGTGGCGGGATCGATACGCTGTTGCCGGTCGGTGTGATTACGGGTTTGCTTGGCGGGCCGTTTTTTCTGATCCTGCTTTGGCAGAACCGTCGGCGAGGATCGGTCGTGTAATGTAGCCGCGACGCCTGCGTCGCAGCTACAATTTGATGGATCGCATGGCTCAGTTGCTTGAAGCATCCAATCTCTCCTTCAGCTATGGCGTTCGCCCGGTGCTGCGCGAGGTTGGCATTTCGATGAGCAGTGGCGAGGTCGTGGCGCTACTCGGCCCAAATGGTTCGGGCAAGACAACTTTGCTCCGTGCTCTGCTAGGCCATCTGCATGCTGCGGGATCGATCAACTGGGACAGGCGGGCGCTTTCAAGCTGGACACGCAGAGAGTTAGCACGGCACGTCGCTTATCTGCCGCAAACACCAACGTTCGACGCGGGGCAGACGGTGCTGGATGTGCTGCGATTGGGTCGAGCGGCGTACTGGACCGCCTTTGGAATTGAATCGCCTCGCGATGCAGAAGTCGTTGAATCCAACGCGAAACTGCTCGAACTCACCGATCTCCTGGGGCGATCCATGGACGAGCTATCGGGCGGCCAACGCCAGCGCGTCTTCGTTGGCCGATGCCTCGTGCAGGAACCCGCCGCCATGTTGCTGGATGAGCCCAGCACGTTTCTCGATTTGCGGCATCAGGTTGAACTATGCGATCTTCTCCGCCGCCTCTCGCGGGAAAAACAGATCGGCGTGCTGATGGCCTCCCACGATCTCAACCTCGCCGCCGGTTATTCCGATCGCTTGATGCTCCTGCATGACGGCGCCATCGTCGCATCAGGCTCGCCGTCGGATGTTTTGCAACCCGAATTGCTCTCTCGCGTTTATGGGATCGATATTCAGCGCATCGAATCGCCGGGAAATATTCCGGTCGTCATCGCGCGACCACAACCAACCCCATAATTTATTGTTGCGTTGCCGCCGTGGTCGGCTGCGTCGTCGCATCGCGGAGCAGCGGAACGAGAAATCGCTGGGCCAGCACCGTACTCAATCGCTCGGCCCCACTGAGATTTAGATGCGATGGATCGCGAAAATTCTGATCGCCCAATTTCAACTTCAATTGGTCCGGGCGAATAAATTTGGCGCCATTCGCAGCGCATATATGTTTGATGGCTTTCAGGTACGAATCCTCCATCTTCTTGGGCACATATTTCGTAAGGATCTTCGGAATCGGCGCCTGATAAACGATCAGTCGAACGTGCCGGCTTCGGCAAGCGCGGGCTAATCGATCCATCGCGTTAACCAGTTCGTGATTCGGATACGCGCCGTGTGACAATGTTTTCACATATGCTCTCACCGCATCTGCTTTAGGCGGTTGGGTGGCGATCGATCGATTCGGGTTCGTGCGCTGCCAGGGCGTAAGCTCGCCATCAAGCTGTGAAAGCGTGTCGCGCTCGCCGGCGAGGATTTGGCGAATCTTGAGGCTCAATTGCTCGCGATAACCAAGCGTGAGATAGACTTTGCCGATGTAACTGCGAATGACAGTGGGGAGGTCGTCCAGCACTTTGACGCCGCGACGATTGTACTCGGCTTTCCAGTCGTCAAAGTTCCAGTAGATCGGCGCC
>DATAPK010000013.1:0-2694 GCA_036265245.1 Tepidisphaeraceae bacterium
GACTTCAAAGATTAGAGAGTCACTCGGCCTATCACGCGCTGATCATCGCCATTTGCCTCATGCCCACGCTCGCAGCACTGCTGCATCCGAAAATCTTTTACACCCTGGCCAATCGAATCCTGGTGAAGCTTGGCAAGCCCCCCATCGTTCAACGGTTGCGAGGATGGAAGCTCGTCAAGCTTCTGGGCTACCTCATCGTCGGCCTGGTGTGGCAAAGCATGGCTGTTTTCCTGATCGCCCAGCCGGTGCTGCATTTGAAGATCGACTGGTGGTGGATGGTCGCCGCCGCTTATTGCCTGGGATGGATCGCGGGATTTTTAGCGGTCTGGGCGCCGGCGGGGCTGACAGTACGAGAACTCGTTTTCGCCACAGTCATGCAGGTGGTCATTCCCCCGCAAATTCGCGCTCAATATTTCCCCGACACCGCAACTTTCATGGCAACCGTTTATTTTCTCGGGTTCCTTCTGCGTCTTTGGACGTTGGTGGGTGAAATTCTTCTGTGGGGAATCAGCATGCTGGCAGACTATCGCGGCGCGGCAAACAAACCCAACGCACCGGGAAGAACCGTGTCGAACTGAAGGAGTGTGACTCATATTTATGGTGATATACGGGTTGAATGGGGGAGAGACCGCGAAAGCGCGAAGAAGTCGCGAAGTGAACATATAAAATGGTTTTTTTCGCGTCTTTCTTCGCGCCATCGCGTTTTCGCGGTCTCTGGATCGACATGAACAAGCGCCACACCCAATTGAAGATTGTGCGCACTTGATGACGCATCTCGTTCCATCACATCATCATTCAAGGATTCAGTTCGGTCGTCGCATGTTCGATGTGGACATCCGTCTTGTGATAGACGGTCGTAAAATAAAGCGTCACCAGGAAAGCGATCCAGAGGAAAAAGACCCCGAGCAACGCGTAGAACAACCCGCGATGCGGTTTCATTTTGACGACGGGGTCGCTCGGCGGCGCTTGCGGTTTTGGTTTGCCGCCTGCCTTGGGTGCGCTGGATGGACGGGTCATGGGGTGGTGCTCGGAATGCGATATTTCGACTCGAACGCCGTCCGGAAATCATAAACATTGCGGAAATCGTCGATCGTGTCATCGTTGGTTTTCTGCAACATGCCGTGCTCGATCATCACGAAGACGATCCGGCCGAAATCCATCGTCGCGGTGATGCCCCAGCGCGCCAGCACCGTGCCGGCCAATAATCCCCAGCGTGCCAGTGCATATTCCCGAAGCCCCTCGCACAATTGCTGGCCAGAGATGTGACGGCCTGTCTCCGGGTCTGAGCCATCCCCATGCACGCGTTGCACGGCAAAGCTCAGGCCTTCCTGCACAAATCGGTAAGCATCCGCGGAATAAACGCCGACTTCATCGACGATTTCTTCGAGTGTTTTCTCGTTTCCGGGCTGATCCGTCGGCGGCGGCATGGTCGATAATTTAACAGACGATGGCACGAATGGACAAGGCGCGATCGAGATCACCAATAGATTGCATTGAAGTTGGGGCGGAGTCGTGATTTTGCTGCAATCATTCGCCCGAAGCCTGAAATATGGCATCTAAGTGCGGCGTCCATGGTGTGGAATGCCGGGCTGGTGCCTGGGGTGGGCCAAAACTAATTGGATTTGCAGGCTGCGTATTTTGGACAAGCTTAAAGCCTTTTCTATAATCGCCGCCTCCTCGGAAGTGATCTTCCGCGCTACGACAAGGGACGGAGTCAAAAGAACAATGTCGAAATTCCTGCACGCCGCCGTTTTATCGCTCCTCGCAACGGGTGTGATCAGTTGTAATGTCGGCGAACCCGCGCCGTTCGATCCCCGCTCCATGGGAGAAGGGAATCGCCTCGCTTCGCGCGATGCCCGCACCTATCCGATGCACCCGTTGCCGACCACGCTGGAAAGCACCTATCTGGATGAGAACGGCAACCGCAAGTCGCCGCCGCCATCGACCGGCCCCTCGCTCGGCACGGAACCGCAGGTGCGGATGACGCTCCAGGAGATCATCCAGCGCGCCGTCGCCAACAGCTCGGATATCAAGGTGTCGGCCTATGAGCCGGCGATCGATCAATCCCGCGTCATCGAAGCCGAGGCCAGGTTCGATCCGACCTTCTTCGTCAACGGCCAGGTGCAGCGCATCGAAAAAGAACTCCCCTTCAGCGTTGCCGGCGCCTCGGGAGGCGGCACCTTTAATACCAATACGTTTGTGCAGCACGAAACCGACTACACCTCGGCAATCGGTATCCGCCAGGAATTGGAAAGCGGCGGATCGATCGAGCTTCGCAATCAAACGACCCTGACGCAAAATTCGCTACTTTCAAACAACACGGCATCATCCGCCCAAGGCGGTAACACCAACTTCGGCCACAACCCCGCGATCGAGAACGATTATGTTCTGGAGATCAGCCAGCCCCTTCTGCAGAATTTCGGCAATGAGGTTAACCGCGCCCGCATCGTCATCAATCGCTACAACCAGCGCATCAGCCTGCTGGAATTTCGCAAGCAGGTGGAAACAACCGTCGCCGAACTGGAAAAAACATATTGGGATCTCACCCAGGCTGAAGCCAACGTAAAAATTCAGGAGGATGAGGTCTCACAGACGATCGATACGGCCCAGCGGCTGATCAAACGCCGCGGCACTGACGTAACGCGCGTGCAGATTTCACAAACCAATGCCCAGTTGGAATCTCGCCGCGCGGTT
>DATAPK010000014.1:0-6799 GCA_036265245.1 Tepidisphaeraceae bacterium
GGCCAGTCGATGCGCTGACTGCCATCGTGCCGGTCTGCATCGGCGTGTTCATCGATCTTCGAGGCGAAACCTGGCCGCGCAGAGGAGCCATCCTCCTTGCAGCGCTGATCGGGGCAGCGCCGTTTTTAGCGATCCAAATCGCATTCAACTATCGCGTCACCGGTTCGGTGATTGAAACACCGTTCGAGTTTTACACTCGGCAGGTTTATCCACGGGGAAGCTATGGATTTCACGGCAATATTGCGACGACCCGGCCAAGCTGGGATTTGCCGCAGATTCAGCAGGCGTATCGCCAGCTGACGAGCGGTTTTCTGCATGATCACACGCCGGCCCAGGCATTTTTCATGTGGCGCACAAAATATTTCCCGGACATGATCGAGTTGCTTTGCGCGCATCGGCTGCTGGTGATTCTTTTGCCGGTTGGATTGGTCGGCCTGCGTGGGAGGAGATGGGTCGTCTTTGCGATTTTTCCCCTGTTCGTTCTGTTCTACTTTCCATATCTGTTTTTTCTTGAGCATTATGTGCTGATCGTCATTCCAGCGATCGTGATGTTGATGGCGCTGGGGGTTGAGGCGCTGGCTGATTGTTCGACACTGATGCGGCCGCACGTACTGACATTTTTGGCACTCAGCATCTTGGGACTGACGATCAGCGGTTGGCCGTTGTTCGATCGAGTGGTCAGCGATGATGTTCCCTATTGGGCGGATTCTCTGCGCGAGATCGATGTGAAACTATCGAATCTTCCGCATCGGCCGGCAATTGTGCTGTTTCGATTTTCGCTGAAGAATTCGGTGGATTTAGAGCCGGTTTACAACGCCGACGTCGCCTGGCCTGATGATGCACAGGTGATTCGCGCTCACGATCGCGGGGAGCAGAATATCGAGTTGTATCGCTATTACGCGCAGCGTCAGCCGGATCGCTGGATTTATCTGTTTGATCGAAATGATGGCTCCCTCACCGAGCTTGGCCAGGCGAAACAGTTGGGGCAATCATTGCGATGATCGATTTCGGACGAACATCATTGGATTATGCGCGCTATCGCATTCCGTTTTCACTACGACTGTTTGAGCGGCTTCAACAGAGCAAAATTGGGTGCGCCGGGCAGCATGTTCTTGATCTCGGCGCGGGCACTGGCTTGCTGGGCGCGGGATTAAAGGATCGCGGCTGTGTCGTGACATCGATCGATCCAAGCATTGAATTGCTGGGCCGATCTGAATCTTCCGGATCGCGCGTTGCCGGTTGCGCGGAGATATTGCCATTCGAGAATGATTGCTTTGACGTTATTGCCGCAGCGCAATGCTGGCATTGGTTTGACCGGCATGCAGCGCCTCGCGAGATTCATCGTGTTCTGAAGCCAGGCGGATCGGTCGCGGTGATCTATCAAACGTATATTCCGCTGCCCGACGGCATCGCGGAGCGGACAGAGAAGCTTATTCTTCGCCATCATCCCGGCTGGCGTCACGCCAACAGCACCGGCATTAACGGGCAGGTGCTGCGAGATCTTCAAATCAACCGTTTCATCGATATTGAGAGCTTTTCCTTCGATATCGAAGCCCCCTTCTCTCGCGAAGCCTGGCAAGGATATATCCGCACGACCAGCGCCGTTGGTGCGTCGATGACCCCTGAGCAATTGTTGCTCTTCGATCATGAGCATGCGGAATTCCTGAAAGATGAGCCCGAGCCGATGCGAATTCCACACCGCATCTTCGCGGCAGTCGCACGCAAGCCGGGTTCAAGCGTATAATAAAGCCTTACGATAGGAGCAATCTCTCATGGCTGACAGCGCGCGTATCGAACAATTCCGCAAAATGGCGAATGATGACCCGAACAACGAGTTGGGGCACTTTTCGCTTGGCCGTGCATTACTGGAAAGCGGCGATTATCAGAATTCGATCGCATCGTTCGATCGCGTGATTGAATTGAACAAGAACATCTCGAAAGTTTATCAACTGAAGGCGTCAGCGCTTTTGAAGCTTGAACGGAAGGACGAAGCGATTGAGACGCTGAAGGCCGGAGCGCGCATCGCTTCGGAGCGCGGCGATTTGATGCCGAAAAACGAGATGCTGCGGATGCTTGGCGAGATGGGTATTGAAATGCCGGAGCTTCAACAGAAGGCCTCGCCACAGCAGCAGGTCGGCGAGGGGCAGGTAATATGCCATCGCTGCGGGCAGGTAAAGGCGCGGATGGCGCACCCGCCATTCAGCAACGCGCAGGGGAAAATGATCCAGGAAAAGATCTGTGCGGACTGCTGGCGGGAATGGATCGGCATGGGGACGAAAGTCATCAACGAACTTCGGCTGCCGCTCTCCGACCCACAGGCACAGAAGTTATTCGAGCAGCACATGCTGGAATTTTTGAATCTTCAGTGACGGTCGTGTTTCTATTTAGCCGCGTCGCTCGCGACGCGTGAGCGCGGTGTAAGCACCGCGGCTAAATTGCAAACCTCGCAAACCTACGTTCATTGTCGCTTCAAAACCCTCGGTATGACGTTTGCTCATACCCCCATTAAGCCCCTGAATCGCTTCCTAACTGCCGCCGGGCGCAGCAAATGCGGCAAGGGAGGCAATCTTTGCTGGGCCGTTAGGTTGTTTGAGCCGTATAATTAATACGGAGAGTGGCGGGAAAAGCGATGTTGCAGAATCATTACAACTACGTGCTGCTTGGCGGCGGATTGACGAGTAGCTCGGCTGCCGATGCGATTCGACAGCGCGACCCGGCCGGGTCGATCCTATTGGTCGGGCAGGAAGTGAACCGCCCCTACCATCGCCCGCGGCTCAACACGCAATATCTCAAAGGCGAGCGCCAACGATCGCAGATCGTGGTCGAGCCGCCCGGATGGTTTGATGATCGGCATATCGAGTTGACCACAGGCCGCCGCGCGTCGAATCTGGATACCGCTCGCCGCGCCGTCACGCTGGATAGCGGCGAAGAGATTGCGTTTGATAAGCTGCTCATTGCCACGGGCGCCTCTGCCCGGCGATTGACCATTCCCGGCGCCAATCTTCCGAATGTATTTACTTTGCGCACGCTTGATGATGCCGATCGTTTGCACAACGCGGTGGAGAAAGCCTTGCGCGAGGGTTTGCGTCATGAGCACGGGCGAGGTGTCGTCGCGATTATCGGGGGCGGATTGCTTGGTGTAGAGCTGGCTGCCACCATGCGGCAATTGGGATTATCCGTCGAATTGATCATCGATGGGGCTCATCCGTGGCGAAAATTCGCGGGCCCAAACACAGGCAGTGTCGTCGCACACTGCCTGGAGAAAAATGACGTCGTCCTGCATTCGGGAGCCCGGCCCGTGCGTTTGGATGGTGACGGTCGCGTGCAGCGCGTTGAACTCGTGGATGGGAAAATCGTCGCTTGCGATTTCGCAGTGGCCGCCATCGGGATTTCGCCGAACAAGGATATCCTGCACGGCACGCCAATCACTGCGGAAAATGCAATTCTGGTGAACGAGCATTGCCAGACGAATATTTCCGACATTTATTCAGCAGGCGATTGTGCCGCCATCTTTGATCCGCTTTTCGGCAAGCATCGATTGATCGATCATTGGAATAATGCCCGGCTCACCGGCGCAATCGCGGGCGCGAACATGGCCGGCGACGAAGCGCGATACGATGCGGTGAATTCCTTCGGCACTCAAGTATTCGATCTGGAGCTTCGATGCTACGGCGAGGCACGGCTGGTGGATCGGCGGCATGTGCGCGGCAATCCGAATGTGGAATCGCCGGATTTTCTGGAAATCGGGGTCGCCGCCGATGGCCGGATCGCGCAGATTTTGGCAGTGGACCATCGAGGAGAAGAGGCGGATATCGAAGCCCTCGTCAAACAACGCGTCCGAATCGAAGGCAATGAGGAAGCGATCAAAGATCCGGCACGTCCCCTGCAAGAATTCCTTCGTTAATTCTCTCGTAAAAAAACCGCTGCTTGCGGCCGCGCAGGGTGCGGGCCGCAAGTAGCGTCATAAGAAAAGCAGACGGTAAGATATTTACGGAGTACGCGTCTCCGTCGTGCGCTGATACGTCGTATCCCCGCTCGGCGAAGTTTTCTCAACCGTTTTCTTGCTGTAGGAAGAATCGTTGTCGCTTGGATCGCCCACCTTGGCTGACGCTTCACAGCCGGCGATGGCGGCAGTAAACATCCCTAAAACGATAAGGGTGAACAGGTTTTTCATCATTGCTCCTCAATTGGACGCCCCCAGGCAACTGTTCCAGCAACAGTGTTGGTGAGATCAATCACAAATTAAGTGCCAAAACATCAATGGCGTCATATTGGCGGGAATATTCGTATTTATGCGGAGAATCCGCGGCCACTTTGGCCGGATGCGCCGGACGATTTGGTCAACACCGACAGAACGCCGCCTATGCGGCATCGGCGGCGGCAGCACGACGCGTATCCTCTTTGAGATAACAAGCCCCCCACAGCCACAACATCGCGGCGACTGCCATGATCGACGTAACGACGATGAAGGCGCGATCCCAATTCTGTTGGGTGCCCACAATCCGCCCCAACAAAGGTGGTGAGACAGCGTCGCCCAAAATATGGATGAGGAAAATGTTCATCGCAAATGCGGTGGCACGCACCGCGGAAGGTGTGACGTTGGCCAGAATCGTATTGCTTGGCCCGGTGTTAAAAAATAGAAAGAAGACCGCACAGAAGAGCGCTCCCCATGCGCCGGGAAAAGGCAGGCGAAGCATGAGCAGCACAAAAGGACAGGAGATCAGAATGCCGACGCCTGAAACGATAAAATAAGCTCCCGACATACGGCGGCGGAGAAGATCGCCGGCGATGCCGCCGAGCAGCGTGGCGGTGACGCCGGCAATGGCGCTAATCACACCAAAAACAAAATTGGCATGTTCCAGCGTGCCAACGCGGCGATATTCCGACAAATAATGCGGCATCCAGAATGACACGCCGCCGATCGCGAACGTCATCGCTGTCATGCCGGCGCAGTCAAGCAAATAGGATTTGTTTCGCAGCAGCGCGAGATATTCCTTCATGCCGGGCCGATGCCGTTTCTTTGCCGGGCGAATATCACGACGGAAAAAAGAAAAGATGCCGAGAAGAATTCCCGGCGGCACGACCGCGTAGAACGCCCATCGCCAGCCGAACCATGCATCGAATTTCCCGCCCCACGCGTAGCCGAGCGCGCTGCCGACAGGGATGGCCATATAAAACCACGCCATAACCGAGCCGCGTTTTTCGATGGGGTAAAGATCTGAAATGATGGTCGGCGCCGCTGGGCCATAACCTGCCTCGCCAATGCCGACAAATAGGCGCGTGATGAGAAGTGCGGAGAAGGTCGTTGCCAGTCCTGATGCCCCGCTGGCCAGGCTCCAGAGGATCACGCCGATGCCGACCAGCAGCCATCGCGACATGCGATCGGCCAGCCAGCCGAAGATCGGCGCGGCAATCATGTAGGTGATGATGAACGCCGTCGCGAGCGATCCGGTTTTTTGCAGGGCGTTGGGATCGTCTGGGCCGAAGAATTCCTTCGCGATGCGCGGCTCGATGGCAGCCAGCACGTAGCGATCGATATAATTGAACAGATTGATCGACAGCAGCAGGCCAAGTGAAAAGTTGGCAGATTTGCGATTGGATCGTTCGGCGGCATCGGTCATCGAGCGGTATCTTCAATACGGCAAAGGGTTCCGCAACAATCTCATCCAACCCCAAAATAGAAACACCCCCGGGCCTGATGACCCGGGGGTGAATTGGACTTGTGAGAAGCTCTGGCTTTCTAGTCTGTCACGATCCTCATGTAGGATGGTGGAATTATCCACCTCGGAGCAGACTGAGGGCGGCCGAAGGGGCCGAGTTAGCCTGGGCTAGCACTGTCGTCGCTGACTGGGACAAGATCTGCGCACGGGTGAGGTTCGCAGTTTCCTGAGCAAAGTCAGTATCTTCGATGTCGCTTTCTGCGGCGCTGGCATTTTCAAACGCCACGCCCAGAGAGTTAATCGTGCTGCCCAAAGTGAACTTCTGGAACGCGCCCAACCGGCCTCGCAATTGCGAAACCTGCGTGACGGCCAGATCGACAATCTTCTGTGCGTTGACGAGATTGCCGCTGTTCAAATTGGAAGCCCCGCCGCTGGCCAGCGAGGAGAGATAGCCCAGCGTGCTGTTGCCCAAGCTTCCAGTCGAGACTGACTGAATGCCCAGGGAGGCCTTGTCGGTTTCCGTCACCTTCGATCCCAATGCGAAGGTTGCGCCTCCGCCGGTGATCTCAAAGCTGCCGGTGCCCGGTTCGTTGAACGATTTGTTCAGATCGAACTGCACGTCCAGATCGCTTGAACGGTAGCTGACACTCAAGCCACTGGCTTCTGCTGCCGCACCGTTGATGGTGACGGCCGCATCCTGGCCGGTGCTCTTGGTGGTGTTGTTGTCGGTATCGAACGTGCCGGCAATGGTCTTGACGGACACAAACGCGGCCGAACCGTAATCCGTGCTGTCAAACTTCAGACTGCCCGCAGCAACGCTGGCGCTGACGCCGGTTGCGGTGGTGATCGCGTTGATTGCGGTTGCAATCGAGCTGACCGCCGTGCCGCTGGCAAAGCTGAGCTGCTGCGTGCCTGCGGTGCCGGCGACTTCGATCGTCACGCCGCTGGTCAGCGTGCCATTGGAGTAGGTGATTTCACCGGTCTTGGCGCTGGCAGTCACCTGCACCACGACGTTGATTGAGGCGCCGTCAGGAATACGAGCAGAATTGATCTGCAAGTTATTGACCTGCGTGCTCTGAACGCCGCTGGTGGTGTAGGAGAAATTACCGTTCAGCAGCTTGGTGCCCTGGAAGCTGGTG
>DATAPK010000015.1:0-5296 GCA_036265245.1 Tepidisphaeraceae bacterium
GGTTGCGGAAATAGGGTTCGCCGAGGCGCTCGAAGATTTCCTTGATACTCATGCCGGCGCGCTGCACGAGAAGCTCATCGGCATCGACAAAAGGCCAGTTCATTCGGCGCGCGACAATGCGGCCCACACTGCTTTTGCCGCTGCCGCGATAACCGATCAGGATCACACTCATTCGTCAAAGGATTATCGACCGAATTGAAGAGTGGGCAACAGGAAGGACAAAAGTCCGATCGATCCGCATCATCCTTCCGGGGAATCGATCAGTTGCTGCAATTTCGCACCAAGTTCCGGTTGGAAGCGACCAACCCAGGATTGATCAAGGAGGCCGATTTCGAGCATGTCGCGTAGATGTGTCTTGTCTTTATCGCGAAAACTCGTCAGCTTCATCTTCACAAGTGATTGAAGCGCGATGACGCGGAATTGATCTGGTTTTTCAAATTCGGTTACATCGGGAGTGGGAGCGTGATACTCCGGGCGCACCTTTTCACCAGCAAGCACGATATGAATGGCATCCCGTGCGCGGGCATCGGCGCCATCGAGAAACATATCAATGCCTGAAACATGGCGATATATAAAGCCTGCGGATTCAAGGGCCTTTGTGGCTGCCGGGAGATCGCTTCGACGAAGCAGGATATCTACATCCTGCGTATTGCGCACCGCGGAGGGATCAACCGTGGCGACCCAGGCAGCAACGGCGTTGCCTCCGGCGACGGCATATGGAACGCCTGCGGATTCCAATGCAGTTGCCGCTCGCAGCAATCGTTGACGCACCCGTTCCACCGCCAACACCATCCGATCCAGAAGGGTCTGATTTCCTGGAAAACGTGCCACATTACAATCATAGCTTTAATGTCACGTCGACTCAATTTCCTTGATCTGGGCGGTTTAGTCTCATACTCTCGCGCAATTCCATGCAGGATGCACCGCCAACCTCGCCCAAGCCCAAATCCGAGCTATCGCCGGCGATGCGGCAGTATCAGCAGTTTAAGTCGCAATATCCCGGCTACGTGCTTTTTTTCCGGATGGGGGATTTCTATGAGATGTTCTGGGAGGACGCCAAAACCGCAGCCCGTGTGCTGGGTGTGGCGTTGACGAGCCGGAATAAGGGGGCGGTTGATGAGATTCCGATGGCGGGGGTGCCGTTTCATGCGGTCGAAAGTTATTTGCGAAAAATGATCGCGGCGGGCTTCAAGGTGGCGATCTGCGAGCAGATGGAGAACCCCGCCGAAGCCAAGGGCGTGATCCAGCGGGAAGTCGTTCGCCTGATGACGCCCGGCACGTTGACCGATGATCCGCTGCTCGATGGCAGGGCGGACAACCATCTCGCGGCGGTCGCGTTCGGGGTCAGCAAATCGGATGGATACAAAGCGGGGCTTGCGTGGGTGGAACTTTCGACGGGCGCGCTGGTGGCGATGAGCGGGTCGGAAGGGCAAGTGTTGGATGAAATTGCGAGACTCAATCCGGCGGAGATTTTGATCCCGGAATTGGCGAGTGGCCAGCCACACCAGATTGGAGAGAGGATTAAGGGATTGGGGATTGAAGCGATCACGCAGCGTGCGGGCTGGGAGTTTACGACACATCATGCGAAGGAGCAGTTGCAGAGACAGTGGCACTTAAGTGCCACCGCTGGGGTGGGATTTGTGGAGGATGATCCCGCGATCATCGCAGTCGGCGCGATCTTGTCTTATCTGCAGGAAACCCAGAAATCGAGTCTCGCGCACATTCGCACGCCCAGGCGTCATGTCGTCGAAGATTTTCTTGCGATCGATCCGGCCAGCTACCGCAGCCTGGAGATCGATCGCACCATTCGCAGCGGCGGGACCGAAGGCACTCTTCTGAGCGCGATCGATCGCACGAACAGTGCGATGGGAGCGAGATTGCTGCGGCAATGGCTGCGATTTCCGCTGTGTGAGCTTGAGCATATCCAGGCGAGGCAAAGCGCGATCGCGGCATTGCTTGAAGACACCCCGGGGTTGCGAAATGTGATCGAGCGGCTGGATGGAGTTTGCGATATCGAGCGCGTGCTGGGGCGAATCGCGGTGGGCAGATGCACGCCGCGTGATCTTGCATCTTTGGGGCGGTGTCTTCAGCAGATTCCGAAATTGATCGATGCGCTCGAAGCGATTCCAAAGCGCGGCGACATCGCGCCTGAGCTGGCGGGGATGAAAGGCTTTGTCGAGCAGCAGGCGGCGTTCGTTGGCAGCGCGATTCGATCCGACCCGGCCCCGCACCTGCGGGAAGGGGGTGTGATTGCAGATGGATTCAACGCGGAACTCGACCACCTGCGAGACATGGGCAACAACAGCCAGCAGTGGCTTGCGAAATACCAGGCCCAGCTTGCGGCTGAATCCAACATCCCATCGCTGAAGGTCGGCTTCAACAAAGTCTTTGGCTATTACATCGAAGTCACCAATGTTCATCGCGAAAAAGCCCCGGCAAACTGGATTCGCAAGCAGACAACGACCAATTCCGAGCGATACATTACTTCGGCCTTGAAGGAATTCGAGAACGAAGCGCTGGGCGCACGCGACAAAGCAATCGCGCTCGAGCAATCCCTTTTTGACGGCGTTCGCCAGTCGCTGCTGCCGCATGTCAGTGCGTTTCAGGAACTGGCGTATGCGGTCGCGCGCGTCGATGTGCTTTCATCGCTCGCGATTTTGGCACAGGAGCGTCGCTACTGCCGGCCCACGGTTGTCGAAGAGAGCACACTCGAAATTGTCGATGGAAAGCATCCCGTTCTCGAGCAACAACTCGGCAGCGAATTCGTCGCCAACGATGTGAAATTTTCCACTGACGATTCGTTGCAATTGATCACCGGTCCAAATATGGCCGGCAAATCAACCTTTATCCGCCAAGTCGCACTCATCTCATTGATGGCCCAGATCGGCAGCTACGTGCCCGCCAAGAGCGCGACAATCGGCCTGATCGATCGTCTCTTTACGCGCATCGGGGCGTCGGATGAACTTCACAGCGGCCAAAGCACGTTCATGGTTGAGATGACCGAGACGGCCAATATCCTGAACAACGCGACCGAGCGAAGCTTGGTGATTCTCGATGAAATCGGTCGCGGCACCAGCACGCTGGATGGCCTCTCGCTCGCCTGGGCGATCGCCGAGCACATTGCCGCTGAAGTTCAATGCCGAACGCTTTTCGCGACGCATTACCACGAGTTGACGGATCTCGCCCAGCGATTCAAAGGCGTGAAAAACCTCAATGTCTCAGTGCGCGAGTGGGAGGATCAAGTGGTTTTCTTACACCGAATCGTCGAAGGTGGCACTGATCGCAGTTATGGCATCCATGTTGCTCGGCTTGCCGGCGTCCCGCGCGAAGTTTTGGAGCGAGCCAGGCAATTACTGGGAGAATTATCCGTCCAACACGTCGGCCGCCCCAAAATCAGCCGTGGCCGAAAAAGCGATCGCGTGCTGGATGAAAACCAGTTGCCGCTGTTTCTCGACCCCGCCCAAGAGCTTCGCCAAGCCCTCGCCGGCACCGATTTAACGTCTCTGACGCCCATTCAGACATTCGATCTTTTGCGGCAGTGGAAAGAGAAATGGGGAAAATAAGTCGAGAATTTCTCCATCTTTCACAGAGGATTCATCGGCTATAATTTCTGATATTGGCGAATTGAACGGCATCACTGACACACCAACCGGAAGGTTAGCCATGAAAACGGCCTTCGCATTTTTATTCGCGTTCGTTTTGGCAATCACAGTGGACTCGCTTCTCGCCCAACCCGCCGCGCCGGGTCGCGGTGCGTTGGCACCAACCACGCAGGACCTTCAGCAAAAGCTCGACGCCAAACGATACCCTGAGGTGCTTGCCGAATCGCAGCGGATGCTCGCACTGAAAGGGCCCGCCGCGAAAGACATCGATAAGTATGAAGTATTGTTGCTCCGCGCCGAAGCCCAGATGCAGTTGAAGCAGCAATCGACCGCCAGCGCATCGTATCAACAAGCGACGAAAGAAACGGCTGACCCTTCCAAGGCCGGCGTTGCAAAGGCGATGGCAACTTTGGTGCAGCGATCCCGCGCCTTCATGTTTACGCCCAAGGCCAGCAGCGATCCGACCAAAACGATCGCACCGCTGAATATACTCGATCCGACGGAACGCAAAGCGGCTTTGTCGGCGCTGTTCGATGAAGAATGGACCCCAACGCAGGCGAAGATCGATGCCTTCAAGAAGCAGGGGGCGACATCGCTTCCGCCGATTCTCCAGGCGGCGGATTTGGCGGGCGAGATGCGCGGGCTTGAAATCGCCGCTACTGGAAAGGACACGAAAACCAGCACCGCGCTGTCCGATCTAACGGAGAATGCATCGAAGCTCATGAACGATTATCTCGAGCGAGCGACCCGCGATGTGGAGGACATCGATCGCAAGGCGAATTATCCCGTGGATACCACCACCTACCAGACCACTCGCCGCGGATTGACCAGTCCCCAGATGGCCGACCTGAAGACGATCATTTCAAACTGCCAACGGCTCACGCTGGCCGCCCAGCAGGTTGCATCCTCGGCCGGCGCGAACGGCGCCGCGTTTAATTCCATCGCGGGAAAAAGCACCGATCTCGCCAAGCGGGCCAGCGAAGTTCTCAACGCCGACTATTCCGAATTGCTCAACAACAATAACGCAAATAACAACATCATCCGCAACGGCCAGCCGATGGCGCCGCCGCGCTATGGCCGATGAAGTGGGGCGACTCTGACGATAAGACGTTAGACCTCTTTCCATTATCGACTATCATCCTCGAATGTTCCCCGATCTCACCACTCGCCAGCGCGAGCCCGAATGGATGGATGCCCCCAACGTCGATCCGGAGTTGCTGCGCCAATCCCTTGCCTTCATTCGCAAGATCAATCGGATGCTCGGTTACACGCGCGCGACGCTTTCGCACCTGGAGCGATTCAGCCGATCGTGGAAGCCCGGCGAAAAGATTCGGCTGATCGATTTCGCAACCGGCTCGGGGGATATTCCGCAGGCGATCCTCAAATGGGCCGACCAACGTAATTTTAATGTCGAAATTGTCGGCGTTGATCTGCACGCAGAGACGGCGCGCACCGCCCGGGAGAATGTCGCCGATCCCCGCCTGCGCATCGTCCAGGCCAACGTGCTGAACATCCCTTTTGAAACCGGCGAATTTGATTACGCGCTGACGGCAATGTTCCTGCATCATCTCAGCGACGAGCAGGTGGTGCAGGTGTTGGCGACGATGGGGCGGGTCGCTCGCCGCGGAATCATCGCCGCCGATTTGCTGCGGCATCGACGCGCCTATGCGTGGATTTCACTCTTCACGCTCTTC
>DATAPK010000016.1:0-2727 GCA_036265245.1 Tepidisphaeraceae bacterium
AATCCGGCCAGCATCTGGAAATCGACCAGATCAACATCGACGGCGAATTAATCGAACTCAAACTGCGAGAAAACCCGATTACGGCTGGCGATACTTCTCACCCATCGCCAGATCAAAACCTCCATGCGCGGGGTTGATGGGCCGATCTTTGAATTCTTTTCGGCAGCGATAGCAAACCGTGATTTTCGGCACGAACATGTAAAGCACCAGATCGACCGCGACCGCCGCAAGCAGCACGAGCGCCCCCAGATAAAAGTTGGTGCGCGACGCCGCCAGCACCAAAAACGCTCCGCCCGCGGCACAAACGATTACCAAGCCGAGCTTTTGGGGGAAATTTTTGCGAATGAATAAATCCTTACAGCCGCATGCCGGGCAGGAGGTGAGTGGGGAGGATAAGGGGGCTTTGTCCATGCGATTGAATTCCTGTTGATTCAATTCTTAAAATGGCAATCCCGTCTCTCGTGTCAAATACAACGCGATCATCTCGCCGATAAAAATCACTACGCCAGTGACGTACAAAATGCCGGTTGCACTTTGTGTTGATCGGCGTTTGATGCAGTCGTGCGTCATATAGACAAAGACGCAGGGCAGCAGCAATCCGACCAGCCAGCGCGTGCCAACCAGCAAGCCCTCTCGCGGCCAGAATAATTCGATAGGCCAGCGGGGTTGCATCAAGATCGCGCATAACGCGAAGAACATTCGTAATCCCAGGACGCCGGCGAAGGTGAAATTCATCCGTTGAAAGGGTGAGATGGTCATCTTCGCGGCCGTGAGATATGCGTGGCCCAGAAGCATTTCCATCAGAACCAGGCCGGTCATCGTTGCCACGCCGGCGCATCCGACTATCACTGCGCCGTAGGGCACATTTGTGGGTGTGCTCAACAATCGCACCGCCAGCGGCAATGAAACCAGGAAGGACAGCAACGCCGGAAATCTGGCGAGAACCGGCTTTGATGTTTGAACAAACGTCAACTGCATCGCGATCAAAACAATCGCCGCCGAAAAAAACGCGAGTTCCAGGTGATCAAAGATGCCTCGCCTGGTCCAGAAGAAAATTGCCAGACCCGCCATCGTGATCGCGATGATTCCGCAGAGTCTCAGCCACCGCAGCGTGACATCGCGCGGCCGTGGAATGCAAGATGCGAACATCACGCCACCACATAGCAAAAGAAGAAAGGTTTCCGGCATCGGTTGAGGTGATTATGCGCGTTTTCGGGCGACGATGCGCAATCGCCGGTAATCGGCGATCCATTTTCCATCCTGGAACAGCGCGGGTTTGGCATGCACGGCAACGCGCTCCAGGAATTCTTCCTGCTTTGCTTGTGGCATCGCAGCCAAGAACGTTTGCCCAAACATCCGCACCCATTGCTGGATGCCGTCGGGGCCTTCGAGGGGTGTGGGCCGCTCGAAAAGCGTGGCGAATGTTACTTCCATGCGATGTTGTTCCATGAGAGTAGAATATTCGGGGATGCTCGGAAAATACCAGGGGCTTGGCGCGAGCGGTTCGCCAAGATCACGGCTCGCGGCGGCCATCGCTTGCTCGATTTGCGCCACATTTCCCTTCCCGCCGAACTCCGCGACGAACTTTCCTCCTGGAACCAGCGCCCGGCTGATGCAAGCCACCGCCCGTTCCGGCGGTTTCACCCAATGCAAGGCGGCATTGCTGAAGGCCGCATCGAATGGCTGGTCGAAATGGAAATCAGTTGCATCTGAAATCTCAAATTCGATCTTTGGAAACTCTGCTTTCGCCTTGGCGATCATGTCCGCTGATCGATCGATGCCGATTACCGTCGCCCCGCAATCCACGATTTGCTTGGTCAAATGTCCGGTCCCGCATCCAATATCCAGAATGCGCTCGCCGGATTTGGGGGAGAGCAACTCGATTAAATCGGCGCCGAACTTCCAGACGAAGGAGTGTTTGTCGTCGTAGAGTTTCGCATCCCAGGCATTTGAAGTTTCGGTGCTCATGATCACATCCCAGAAACTCTGTTTAGCGATGTCGGTTGCGGTGGGTTTTCGTAACACATCACACGCCGCAAGCGGCGTCGCTAAACAGGTGCATTATTTCGCGAAATCTGTCGCTCGCGCTGTCGCCCAATTTACGAGCGTCCGTACACCCCAGCCTGTGGCGCCTTTGCCGTAGTAGGGCATGTCCTTTTCTGTTTCTGCCACGCCAGCGATGTCCAGATGCACCCAGGGTGTCTTCCCATCTTCAGGCACGAAATAACTGAGAAACGCGCCGGCGGTCAAGGGGCTTGCCCATCTGCCGGCGGAGTTGACGATGTCCGCGAAGTCGCTCTTGAGCATCTCGCGAACCTCTTCTCCAATGGGCAATCGCCAAACCTTCTCGCCTGCTTGCGTTGCATATTTCGTGATCTCGTCGGACAGTGCATCGCTGTTGCTCATGAGACCGGCCCAGAGATGGCCCAGCGCAATCACGCAGCCGCCCGTCAATGTTGCCAGATCCACCACCGCCGCCGGTTTGTATGTCTCGATTCCCCACGAGAGCGCGTCGCCGAGAACCAAGCGTCCTTCGGCGTCGGTGTTCGTTACCTCGACCGTCACGCCGTTATACATCCGCAGCAAATCGCCGGGACGGTATGCGGTTTCGCTGATGTGATTTTCCGCGCTTGAAAGGATTCCGACGATATGAATTGGCAGCTTTAGTTTTGCGGCCGAATACATCAACCCCAACACCGCCATCGCGCCGCATTTGTCGAAGACCAT
>DATAPK010000017.1:0-4467 GCA_036265245.1 Tepidisphaeraceae bacterium
ATCCATTCAGCAAATCCACCGTTCCGCTAGGCCCGCGAGTCAGATCCAGATCTTTGATATCAAACCCGGTAACCGGCTCGGTAAAGTTAATCGTGATCGAATCGATCCCCTTGGTCATGGAGTTGCCAATTTCATGTCCGATGTCGGCGACGATGAAATTAGGTTCCAGCGCCTGAGCCGCGGTCAATGCATTGACGAGTCCAAAGCCGCCCTGTGGATCAAATGTGCCCGCCTTGGACCCATTCAGCGGATTTTGCTTGGCTGATTCGAGCAATGCGTTCTTGATGTCTGTCGAGGTAGCATCAGGCTTCACTTCCAGCAGCAACGCTGCAACGGCCGCAACGTTCGGCGCCGCTGCCGAAGTGCCGAAGAAGTTCGACAGCTTATCCTTATCTTTATCGTTAGCAGTTCTGTCGCCGAAGAACGATGTATCCACACCATCGATACCGGATAGATCAGGCTTCAGCAGAGTGATCGGCTTATTGCGGCGTTCGCCGTTGGCGGTGAAAACGGAAATCACCGGGCCAAATGAGCTGAAAGGTTCACTTTCGATTGGCGTCGTGCTGCTGAACGGTGGGGCGTTGAAGAAGGGGACGGCACCGACCGAAATCGTGCTCTGCCCGGCGTTATGCCCAAAGGTTGAAGTCTCCATGCCGGGGAATTGAAAGTCCGAGAACGGCGGAGTCGAACCGCCGCTTTGGCCGCTCCTGAAACGCACCAAGGTGGGCAGTGCAGCGCCGGGCGCAAGATCGCTGACTGAAATCTGCACGTCGTATATTCCAGGAATGACGGAGTTGGCAGGGATGAAATCAACCGGAGTGCCGGTGGCCAGATTTGCATCTTCTGTGTGCATGATGATCTGGCCGCTGTTTGGGTCAATGAAGCTGATGTCGAGATCGGATGTCGCCGAGCCGACAATTCCGTTGTAGGGGTTGTCCCATTCGAGGGTGATGGGGCCCGCCGCGTTGATGGTCATGCGCATTCGAGTGCTGACGCCATCGGATGGATCGAAATCAAGCAAAGTGCGACCATTTACATCTTTGACCCATCGGCCTTGCGTTGTGTATCCCGCCGAAGATGCATTACCGGCGGAGGAGAGATAAGTGACGTTGTGGTTGACGACGGCATCAGTAATGGCCTGATCGATAATGCCGCTCTGGAAGTCCGGTTCCTCGAAATAGGAGACATCATCGACGATCACCTGGCACCCGGCGAGGACGAGTTGGTTAATGTTGTGGGCAAATGCTTCCTGCGTCGGCTCGGCCGTTGCGAAAAAGAGTTGTGCGCCTGGCGCGATGTCGTGGATTTCTTCCAGCATCGCGCGACCTTCGTCGTCATCTTCCATAGGATCGTCGCCGTCCTGAATCACTGTCACGTCAGATGGAAGATCGCCGGTTGCCTGGGAATCCGCCAATCCGCGCTCGAATCGACTGACGCTGTTGGATAAAACACCAACTTTGATACCTGTTCCATCGACGTCGAATGTGGATCGCAGTGAGTCGGCATTGAGCGTTTCGTCTCCTTGGTTTGGCGCGATCCCCGCTGTGGAGGTGATGGCTCTATAAACCGGATTGACGTTCGCCACTCCGCTATTTTGGGCCAAGGTGGAAAGCTGCGAGATCGGAATCCAGGCATCCAGCGCATGATAGACGGCGACGCGATCGATCAATTGTCCGCCGAGGCTATGCACAAGCGTCGTCGCATCCGCCATGCTGCCGCGTGTTCTAACCGTGACGGCGACAGACGTGCCTTGCGTCTGCAATGAATTTTCGATCTTGCTGGTGAAGCCGCTCTTGCTGCCGCCTTTTTTCACAAAGTGCTTGTAGTCAACATATAATTGCCCCAGCAAAGCCCCCGCGTTCCCCAACGGGCCGCTCTTAAAATCATTAATATCCCCGGAGGTGGGCACATAGACCGGCACCTTGGAGATGCCAAAGACATTGCCGCTGAGAAGCTGCCGCTGCTCGAGTTGCTCTGCCATCCAGCCGACGGAGGGATTGACTCGATGCCGTTTCAGATGGTGTTCGTGCATGTCTGGACAACCTGCCCTGCAAAGGGTGTAAAACTCATGTTGGGGACGACCCGGGCAAAACCACAACCGGTGGACAGCAAAACCTCTCGATTCTTACCCGCACCTCATGTCGCGTCAACTGTTTTGTCGCGTCTTCAAATTCTCTTGCGACAAACGGTTAGCTTCGCCACGCTGCTCAGCCATATCCAACCAGTTGACCCGCCCATTCGTCAAATTAGACATCCGCTCGGAACAGGCTTAATCTTCTGTAGCTGCGACGCCTGCGTCGCCAATTTTGGAACAGAGGCGACGCAGGCGTCGCAGCTACGTTAATAGAGGACGTCGCTCCTCCCTAATTTCATGACTGCCGCCGATATCCAACCTTCACCAGCCGTTCCCAAGCCGCCCGATCATAACCGCATCGGGCTCGACTTCCGAAAGCCCATGCCCCGGCCCAAGGTTCGCGGCTGGGTGATCGACGCCCATTGCCATCTTCTTGCCGCCCGCCATGCCGATGTCTGGTTTCAGGCTGCGGAGCATTATGGCATCGACGCCTTTGTCACCATGAGCCCCCTAGAGGAAGCCCTGGTCCTTCAGCGTACCCACGGCGATCGCCTGCATTTCATCACGGTGCCCAAATGGGCCGAAAACTCATTCGACGACTGGCATCGCCGACTTGAGATGTTCTATAACATCGGCAGCCGGCTCATCAAATTCCACATGGCCCCCGGCACGATGATCCGCACGGGCTGGCGCCTCGATACCCCCGGCATCCGCAAGCTCATGCGCGAGGCCGTCTCCCGCGGCATGATCCTCATGTCCCACGTTGGTGATCCCGACACCTGGTACAACGGGAAATACACCGACCACGCCAAGTTCGGCACGCGCGAAGAGCATTATCGGCTTTGGGAAGACGCCCTTACCGAATTCAAAGACCACCCCTGGCTCGGCGCGCACCTGGGCGGAAATCCCGAAGACCTAGGCCGCTTGCAGCATTTGCTGGATAACTATCCCAATTTATATCTCGACATCAGCGCCACCCGCTGGATGGTTCGCGAGATCAGTCTCCGCCGCGATCACGCACGCGACTTTGTCATCCGCAACCAGGATCGCCTCCTCTTCGGCAGCGATCAGGTGAGCGGCGACGAGCGCGGTTTTGATTTCCTCGCCAGCCGATTCTGGTGCCACCGCAAACTCTGGGAAACCGCGTATGTCGGCCCAAGCCCGATTGTCGATCCGGATTTGCCAGAAGATCAGCAGCCCACCATGCGCGGCTTGGCGCTGCCGGATGCGGTGTTACAGAAGCTTTATCACGATAATGTGCTGAAAATGCTGGCCCGGGTAGGGGTGAGGTTTGAGGCTGCAACAATGTGAGGTATGCTCAAGCTATGGGAATCGCCCACGCTAAAATCCGATTGGAAAATCCGAAGCGCGGCGATCTGAAACCCGTTGAAGTAGATGCCATGGCCGATACCGGCGCGCTTTTCCTTTGCATTCCCGAAACGATCCGCATTCAACTCGAACTTGAAGCAACTTCCCATAAGGATGTAATTACCGCAGACGGCAAACGCACGCGTTGTCCATACGTCGGGCCGATTCGTGTCCAATTTGAGAATCGGGAATGCTACGTCGGGGCGGTCGTGCTTGGTGATGACGTGCTGCTCGGGGCTGTGCCCATGGAAGATATGGATTTGGTTGTACTTCCTTCGGCGAGAGGGGTTGCTGTCAATCCACTGCATCCTGATTTTGCAACGGGGCCAGCTAAAGGTTTAAGACGCCGTTGACGAAGGTCTACGCCGCGGCTTTGGATGGCGAAGCGACATAAATCGTCGCCTCCAGCTTCGATTCCGTTGAATATCCAAAATGCGCCATCAATCCTTCGATTTTCGCGCATGCCCGTTGCACCACTGCCGGATCGAGATGGTTTTTCCAATCGCCCACCATGCCGCTGCGATAAAACGAAGTGCTGTCGGTCTCCCCGCGCTTGCGCCCGCCGGATAATTTCTCAAAGCTGCCCGCCTGACTGCATAGGGAGACCATTTCATCGGATGAATCTACGCCCAAATGATTCAGGCACTTGCGCAACACGCCGGGTTCATCGCTATGAAAATCTTCGTATCGAATATTCAGAAATGTCGATGCCCCCAGCGATTTTTCCGCGGCGATCGCGGCTTCGATATGCGCCTTCCAGCTTTGCGTGATGAACCCTTCAACAAATTCATCCTTTGGCCGAGGGTCGTGCTTGCCCAGATGAAACAGAGCGCTCGTCGCCACATCGCGCGGGTCGCGCACGATGTTGATGAACCGCCCGGTGGGATAAACCGCGTGCAAAAGTGAAACCGCCATCACGTGTTGCGGCGTCTTATCCCCGATCACCTTCACGTTCTCATGGGGCTTTTTGCTGGCGGCGAGATAGCGAAGCAAAATGTTTTCGCTGAACGATCGCATGACCAGAT
>DATAPK010000018.1:0-6855 GCA_036265245.1 Tepidisphaeraceae bacterium
TGAACCATCTCGCCATCGATCCCTCCCGCGTCGAATTCATCGAATTCCAACCGCGCGAAAAATATCTGCAAACCTACAACCGCATCGACATCTGTCTCGACACCTTCCCCTACAATGGCCACACCACCACCCTCGATGCCCTCTGGATGGCCGTGCCGGTGATTAGTTTGTGCGGGGAAACAGCAGTGTCACGCGCCGGACTGAGTTTGATGAGAAATCTTGGCTTGTCGGAACTGGTTGCGAGGGATGCCGCGATGTTCAGTCGCATCGCCGTTGAGCTTGCCGGCGATCTTTCTCGGCTGGCAATGATTCGATCGAGCTTACGCGAGAAAATGCACTCGTCGCCGATGATGGATGCCCAGGCTTTTGCTCGTGACATTGAAAGTGCGTATCACGAAATGTGGCAGCGTTGGTTGATATCTATCCAACGTGCGTGATCACATCCTCATGCTTAAACCGCACCTTCGGCAAATGCGCATGTTTATCATCCGCCGCGCGATAACCGGCCGGGCAGGCACAAATCGTCCCAAGCCCCAATTTCTCCAGCCCAAGTATCTCGTCATATTTTTTCGGGTCGATCCCTTCCATCGGGCAAGTGTCGATCCCCAGCATCGCCGCCGCCATCATAAACCCGCCCAGCGCGATATACGTCTGCAGCGACGACCACGTATTCACATCAAACCCCGGCCGATTCGTCGTCACAAACCCCGTCACCACATTCTTAAACCCCTCCAGCGACGTCTTCTCCACGCCGCGAACCTCGGCGATTCGATCCATATACCGTTCCACATCCGGAACGCTGAGATTCTTTCGAATTGCAAAAATCAGCATGTGCGAAGCATCCACCACCTGCCGCTGATTCCACGACGCCGCCACCAGCTTTTCCCGAACCGCCGGATCGTTCACCACAATAAATTTCCACGGCTGCAACCCAAACGAAGAAGGCGCCAGCACCAGCGAATGCTCCAGCGTCTTCCAATCCTCCTGCGAAATCTTCCTCGCCGGATCAAACTTCTTCACCGCGTATCGCCAATTCAACTGCTTGAGGATTGTCTCATTACTGACCGATTTCATCTGCCTGCCTTCCAAACAATTAGCTTGCTCTATAAACTTGTGTCCGCCACGCCCATGTCACTTTTCCATAAAACTCTAATAACTGTAGCCGCAACGCCTGCGTCGCCTCTTCACAAAAAGCGCTAAAGGTAAAGGCGACGCAAGCATCGCCGCTGCAATTACAGCTTTCAGCCATCGCCAAGCTGTCAACCGTAGGCATACTGCGCGGCAATAGACAAGTCGAGCGTGTATCTTGTCACCCATGCAATTCAGGAGACGAGATACGATGAACCGTTCGGTAGATATAAGGATCGCCGCAATTCTATTGGTCTGGCTCGGCGTCTTTGGCGGCGGCTGCATTTCTACCAGCCCAAGAACCGACTACACCATCAATCACGGCTGGCGCTTCATCCGCCAGGATGTCCCCAACGCCCAGTCGATCCACTTCAGCGACTGGCACTGGCAATCCGTCACGCTTCCGCACACCTGGAACAATCTCGACGGCCAAGATGGCGGCAACAACTACTACCGCGGCCCCGGCTGGTATCGCAAACACTTCTCCATCCCGCCCTGGCAAAAAGGCAAAAACTATTTCCTCCGCTTCGAAGCCGCCTCGCTCGTCGCTGACGTCTACGTCAACGGCCAACACGTCGGCCAGCACAAAGGCGGATTCTCTGCCTTCTGCTTCGACGTCACCAATGTCGTCCACTCCGGCGACAACCTCCTCGCCCTCCGCGTCGACAACGCGCGCGACCCCGCCGTCCCCCCGCAAGCCGGCGATTTCACCATCTGCGGCGGCCTCTATCGCGACGTCCATCTCCTCGTCCTTAACTCCCTCAGCATCACTCCGCTCGACGACGCTTCCCCCGGCGTCTATCTCGTTCAAAATCACATCAACCACGATCGCGCACAAATCCAGGTCATCACCAAGCTCCGCAGCATCTACGCCACCAATCAATCCGCCCAAGTGCGATGCACCATCAAAGATGCCGATCAACACGAAGTCACCCAGGTCGTCAGCCAGGCCACCATCCCCGCCAACGGCAACGCCGACGCTGTCTCTGACATCCTCATCACGCAACCGCACCTCTGGAACGGCGTCACCGATCCCTATCTCTACTACGCCACCGTCGAAGTTCTCCATAACGACAAAGTCGTCGATCGCGTCGTCCAACCCCTTGGCCTGCGATATTATTCAGTCGATCCCAACAACGGCTTCGCCCTCAACGACGAGCATTACTGGCTTCACGGCGTCAACGTTCACCAGGATTTTTACAACCGCGGCTGGGCCATCACCCCAAAGCAAATCGACCAGAGCTACCGTCTGATTCGCGAGATGGGCGTCACCGCCGTCCGCCTCGCCCACTATCAACATCCCGATTACGAATACAGCGTCTGTGATCGCCTCGGCGTCGTCGTCTGGGCAGAAGTCGCCCTCGTCAATCGCATCAACGACAGTCCCGAGTTCACCGAAAATACCAAGCAACAGTTCCGCGAACTGATCAAACAAAATTTCAATCATCCCTCGATCTGCTTCTGGAGCCTATACAACGAACTCGGCTTCCGAGGCCCGCGCAACGTCGAGCGCTGGAAGCTCGTCACCCAACTCAACGACCTCGCCCATCAACTCGACGGCACTCGCCTCACCACCGCCGCCACCATGCTGGATGCTGATCATCCCATCAACTGGATCATGGACATCACCGGCTTCAATCGCTACTTCGGCTGGTACAAACAAACCTTGAATGACTGGGCCGCCGAGCTTGACGCCATCCACACCGCCTACCCCAACCGCGCCATCGCCGTCAGCGAATACGGCGCCGGCGCCAGCATCCACCAGCACGAGGTTTATCCAACCACGCGACCCAACACAGAAGGGTGGTGGCACCCCGAAGAGTGGCAGGGCATCTTCCACGAATCCGCCTACCGCGCCATGCAGGATCGTCACTGGCTCTGGGGAACCTTCGCCTGGGCCATGTTCGATTTCGCTTCCGATGGCCGCAAAGAAGGCGATCAGCCCGGCCGCAACGACAAAGGCCTCGTCACCGCCGACCGCAAAATCCGCAAAGACGCCTTCTATTTCTACAAAGCCAACTGGAACACCGACCCCTTCGTCTACATCACCTCCAAACGCTTCAACCCCCGTCCCCCCGGCGCAACAACATTAAAAGTCTATTCCAACTGCAGCGTCGTCGAACTCTTTTTGAATGGGAAATCCCTCGGCCGACACACTGGCGTTAATCACGTCTTCATCTGGCAAAACGTAGATTTGTCAGAAAAGAAATGTGTTGTCCGCGCCGTCGGCGAGCGGGATGAAAAGATTTACAAAGACGGCGTCAAATGGATCATCTCGAAAAATGCGCCAACAACCAGGCCCTCGGGGCAATGAGGTGGTTATGTTCGCAAAATTCAGTTTCGAATCGATCGAGCACTCTTATCGTTTAGCCCCCGCGCCCACGCGGGGTTTCCCCAACAATCGTCCTCATCCCAAAATCGAATCCCTCGAACTCCGCACGATGCTCTCCGCCGGCGCCCTCGACCCCTTCCCCAGCGGCAATCCCCAATCCCCCGGCGTCATCACCGACGACGCTCCCCGCGGCAACAACGTCACCGCCGCCATCGCCGTCACCGATCGCGGCGGCTCCGTCGTCGTCTCCACCTTCACCCCCAAAAACGGCAACGCCCCCGAACTCATGGTCGAACTCTTCCAACCAACCGGCCTGCTCGAACCCAAGTTCGGCAACCACGGCCGCGTTATCCTCCGCATCGGCGCCCTCGGCACCGAAGCCCGCGGCGTCGCCATCGACAGCTCCGGCCAAATCCTTATCGCCGCCGCCGCCGACACTAATCCGTCCGGTCCTTCCGGCGCCAACCGCCGCGACGACTCCACCGACGAAGGCCAGCCCATCCCCAAATTCCACGACTGGGCCCTCGTCCGCCTCAAAGACAACGGCGCCCTCGACAAAACCTTCGGCACCAACGGCATCGTCCAAATGGACGTCGGCAGTATCGATCAAAATAATCAACCCCCTTTGACGATGGCCCAAGTCGGTTCCTTCGCGCAGGATCAACCAAGCCAGATCATCGCACTCCCCAACGGCCAATTCCTGGTCAACGGCTTCGCCCCCGAAGTCTCCTTCGACCAGGGCAGCGGAAAAAATCTCCAGATCTTCGAAAACACCCGCTTCGTCGTCCGAAAATTCAACGCCAACGGCTCCATCGACACAACCTTCGGCGCCAACGGCGACGCCGAGCATTTCGCCGGCAACGCCATGGCCATCGGCCCCTCCGGCGACATCTTCGTCGCCGGCGGCCGCCGCGTCCTCTTCGAATCCTCCGGCGTATCCGATTCCTCCGAAATCACCCACTTCAATTCCGACGGCTCACTCGACACCCATTTCGCAGACAACGGCACCTTCTCATTCATCAGCCAACAAAACTCTTTCTCCTCCGGAACACCCGGCATCGTCGTCCAGCCCGACGATAAACTCGTGGTGGGCCTCACTCATCTCATCCGCTTCAACATTAACGGCACACTCGATACGACGTTCAGCGGCGATGGCTTCGCTCCTACCGGCCTCGGCGGCGCGATCTACAAAATCCTTATCGATGCCGCCGGGAATATTCTCGCCGTCGGTAATAAAGTTGAAACTCTCCCTAATACCAAATTGAATTCCGATCTCGTCATCTCGCGCGTTCTTCCAAATGGCACGCTCGACACATCCTTCGGAACGGCAGGCCGAACTGCAATCCGCTTTGCTTCATCTGCCACCGCCGTCGACGCGCACCTTAGCCCCGACGCCGCCCTCGGCCCCGATGGGGCTATCTACACCGCCGCCACCCAAAACGCTTCTGCTGCTCTCGTCCGCTTTACCGATAGCCAAGGACCCGAAGCGCTCATCGACACTCGCGAGCAAGTGCAGCTTTCGACCACCCATTCACTTCAACTTCCAATCGCATATCGCTCTCCGGCCGGTGTCGATTTCGGCACCTTCAGCACAGGCGACATCCAACTCGTTCGCGAAAATGACGGTCTGGCTCTTACACCGCGATATTCCAATGTTCTGTCCCCGGTGAACGCGCCCGCATTTGATATCATGGTTTATAGAGTCACCTTAATGACTCAGGACGCAGGCCTGTACGACGTCCGAATCATCCACAAACAAGTTTTCGGCTTCGACGGTTTCCCCATCCAGGCCCGCTCTATCGGCCACCTCCAAATCAACCTCCCTCCCGCGTGATACAGGCCTCTGGCCCATAAAAAAATCGTGGCGTGGGCGTCCCGCCCGCGCGCATTCTCTTCTCTCTTCTAAAATGAATTCGTGTCCATTCGGATTCATTCGTGCCCCAAAATATCTCTCCGTGCTCTCCGTGGTGAATAATCCCTTCCCCAATTCACACCGCTCTCTTTCCGGTTAAACTATCCACTCAACAGGAGCCTCCCATGAAATGGCAAGACCTCCGCCCCAGCGACAACGTCGAAGATCAACGCGGTTCCTCCGGCCGAACCCTCGCCCTCGGCGGCGGCGGAATCGTCACCGTCATTGTCATCATCATCTACGCCCTCCTCGGCGGCGACCCCGCCAAACTCGCCCAGCAACTGTCCCAGCAGCAGGGGGGTCCCAGCGCATCCCTCTCCTCCAGCCAGCAGCAACAATTCAGCCCCGAAGACCAAAAACTCGCCGACTTCGTCTCCCGAATCCTCGGCGACACCGAAGACGTCTGGCCTAAAGTCCTCCAGCAAGTCGGCAAGCAATACCGCAACCCCAAACTCGTCCTCTTCTCCGATCGCGTTCAATCCGGCTGCGGTTTCGCCTCCGCCGCCACCGGCCCCTTCTATTGCCCCGAAGATGAAAAAGTCTACATCGATCTCAGCTTCTATCGTGAGCTGAAAAATCGCTTCCAATCCCCCGGCGATTTCGCGCAGGCCTACGTCATCGCCCACGAAGTCGGCCACCACGTCCAAAAAATCCTCGGCATCTCCGACAAGTTCAACGCCCTCCGAAGCCACGCCGGCGAACGCGAAGGCAACGAACTCTCCGTGCGATTGGAACTTCAAGCCGACTTCTTCGCCGGCGTCTGGGCCCACTACGCCCAGCAATATCAAAAAGTATTAGAGCCCGGCGACATCGAGCAAGCCCTCCACGCCGCCAGCGCCATCGGCGACGACAACATCCAAAAACAAGCCCAGGGCTACGTCGTCCCCGACTCCTTCACCCACGGCACCGGCGAACAACGCGTCCGATGGTTCCGCAAAGGCTACGATACCGGAGATATGTCGCAGGGAGATACATTCAGTGCGAAGGATTTGTAAACTTCTCTCTCGTTTGATACTCCAGGATAGCGAAGGGGTGAAGGACTTATTGCTTTGGCAGAGTAAACTGTGCTAATCCCACCGGTCGTCACCACTCATTAATCTCTTCTACCTGCGGCGGTGACAGCCCTGCTTCGAGTAGCTTTGCTCCCACCGTCGCATACGCTTGTAAGGAGCGCTCAGGACTGAACTGGGTATACAGATTGCAGCGGCCAAATTCGAAGATTTCATCCAAAAGCCATCCCATGACGGGATTGTCACTTCCGTCCTCGCTTGGAATGCTGTGTTCCCATAGGTCTAACCGCCGCCTCTGGAGATACTCCGGCATCGCCGCCAGGCCGGCAATAATCTTCTCCTGATTCGCCGAGCGCGCAAGCGACGACCGCTCCACAATCCTCGCGAGTACCACCACCAATTCACTGACCGTCATCCCAAAATCTCCGACCGTGATTCGACTGTAGCCGCGACGCCTGCGTCGCCTCTTCAAC
>DATAPK010000019.1:0-11574 GCA_036265245.1 Tepidisphaeraceae bacterium
GGAGAAGAAATAAAATCTCAATTTATATTCTCTTCTCCGCGTCTGTCTCCGCGCCTCCGTATCTCTGCGGTTGCATTTCATCGATGACACGCGCGAGAATAGACATGATCCACCTGATTTGTTAGTTGCGAATCTGCGGAATAGACTGATACCCATGCGCATCGATCAACTATTCAGCGCCGCCAGGCCCACGATTTCATTCGAGTATTTTCCGCCCAAAACGGATGCGGGATTTAGCTCGCTTTTTCAGACGATCGGCGAGCTGCACGCCATCAAGCCCAGTTATGTTTCCGTCACCTACGGGGCCGGCGGAAGCACGCGCGAAAAAACCGTCGCCCTCGTCGAGCGCATTCAGCGCGAGCAGATGATCCGCTCGATGGCCCATCTCACCTGCGTCGGTCACACCGCCGACGAAATCGGCCAAATCCTCGACGACCTGTGGAACGGCGGCATTCGCAACGTCCTGGCCCTTCGCGGCGATCCACCCGCCGGCCAGAGTCAATTCGTCGCCACGCCCGGCGGTTTCTCCAACGCCGACGGCCTGGTGCAATACGTCCGCAGCCGCCACGATTTCTGCGTCGGCGTCGCCGGCTATCCGGAAGGGCACCCGCAATGCCTCAACAAGACCCGCGATCTCGAACATCTCAAACGCAAGGTCGACAACGGCGCCAATTTCATCGTCACGCAATTGTTTTTCGACAACGCCGACTTTTATCAATTCCGTGACAACGCCCGCGCGATGGGCATCACCGTGCCGATCATCGCCGGCATCATGCCGATCACCAATGTTGCACAGATCAAGCGATTCATCAGCATGTGCGGCGCAAAAATCCCTCAGCCCTTGCTGGTGAAACTGGAATCATTGGAAAGCGATGCCGAAGCCGTTCATTCCGCCGGCGTGCAATATGCGATCGAGCAATGCCGCGATCTGCTGAAGAAAAAAGTGGACGGGCTGCACTTCTACACGCTCAACAAAAGCAAGGCGACCGTGCAAATCGTAAAAGCGCTAGACGTGAAGCACGCTGTATGAGTTAAGTCCGATGCGAGTTAAAAATGTTTAGCGGCCCCGCTTGCGGGGCGCGTCTGAACACCGTGCAAATCGTAAAAGCGCTGGACGTGAAGCACGCGGTATGAGTTAAGTCCGATGCGAGTTAAAAATGTTTAGCGGCCCCGCTTGCGGGGCGTGTTCAAACGCGCCTCGCAAGCGAGGCCGCTAAACATTGGTTCAAATTGATCGATTACCGAATCCGGATTTCGATCAGTAGCGGTCTCGTCCTCCGCCTCGGTCTCCGCGGCCTCCACCTCCGCCGCCAAAACCGCCGCGACCTCCGCCGCCGCCCCCACGGCCTCCACCGCCGCCGCCACCACCATATCCACCCCGGCCACCACCGCCGCCTCCACCACCACCGCGCTCTTCGCGTGGGCGGGCTTCATTGACGGTCAGCGCCCTGCCGCCATGTTCCAAACCATTCAGCGCCGCGATGGCTGCCTGGGCTTCTTCGTCACTGCTCATTTCGACGAATCCAAACCCCTTGCTCCGGCCCGTGTCGCGATCGTTGATGATCTGCGCCGAGACGACTTGGCCGTGTGCACCGAACAATTGTTCCAACTCCGAACTATCCACTTGATAGCTCAGGTTGCCGACGTACAACTTCTTACCCATTTGATCTCCTTGAAATGGGCAAAACCCTAGGCCCATGTTGCTGGGTTCTTTCCGGGCCTGATGAAAGAGATCGCGACAACGATCGATGCGGGGGAGTTATGCGGCACATGCAGGAAGGATCCGGGTCAGGCAGACACAAGTTTCCATCGGGGCCGATCGACGCCCGCTTACCTGAGCGCCAATTATATACCTTGCCATTCCCCGCTTGAAAAGCGAAAAAAATAACCGAACCCTCAAAACCAGATATCGCCCCAGCCTCATGCTTTCACACAGCCAATCCAAAATCCAAAATCCGCAATCCAAAATGCCTGCATGCGATTGCCTCGGAATCGCCAAAGCCATCCAGACATTCTCTTTACTTCGCGATATACTTCGCTATATCACGGTCTGGCGATTTCCTCGCTTTTAGCTTAGAAATCGGCCTAAACAGGTAGCCGCGACGCCTGCGTCGCCTCCGTTCTCGATCAAACATTAACGGCGACGCAGGCCCCGCGGCTACAGAGATCGCCACCCGCGATTGCTCTCTAAACAGGAGCTGCATCCGGGTGCAATTCATCGGCTAACCGGTCTGGAGCGCATTATGAAATGTCGGCATCTCATCGCTGTCCTGATGGCTGTTGCAACCGCCTGGGTTGCCCGGGCGGATGACATCAACGTCGCCGCCGCCATCAGCCTCAAGGAATCTCTCGAAGCCATCCGCCCGCAATATGAAAGCAGCAGCGGCGATCATCTGAAATTCACCCTCGCCTCCTCCGGACAACTCGAATCGCAGATCGAAAACGGCGCCCCGATCGATCTGTTCCTTTCCGCCGCCCGCAAGCAGGTGGATGATCTGAAAAAGGCCGGCAAGAGCGAAACAGGCACCGAAGCCGTGGTCGCGGGCAACGCGATGGTGCTGATCGTGCCCGCGAGCGCCAAATCCGCGCCAACCAGCTTTCAAGATTTGGCCAACCCGAAATTCAACCGCATCGCCGTCGGCGAGCCAAAGAGTGTGCCCGCCGGACAATACGCCCAGCAGGTCATCCAGAATCTCAAGCTCACCGACCAGCTCAAAGGCCGGCTCATCTACGGCCTGAACGTCCGCCAAGTCTTGCAGTATGTCCAGGGCGGCGAAGTTGACGCGGGCATGGTCTACCTCAGCGACGCCCAGGAAGCCGGCCAGCAGGTGAAGGTCGTCGCCACCGCCGACCCAGGCTGGCACCAGCCGATCGAATATTGGGGCGTCGCCGTGAAAGGCGCCGCCCACGAAGACGCCGCGAAAAAATTCCTCGCCTATCTGCAAACCGATCAAGCCCACGCCATCCTCAAAGCCCACGGCTTCGCCAAGCCCGCTAACTCGCCCACCACCGCTCCTGCCAAATGAGCGATCTTGGCTGGGCGATTTTCCTCTCCATGCGGATCGCGCTCCTCGCGACAGCCGCCGCCGCCCTGGCCGCGTTGCCCCTCGCATTCTGGCTTGGCCGCAAAAAACCCTTCGGCGCCAGCGCCCTCGAAGCGCTCATTCTCCTGCCTCTGGTCTTGCCGCCCACCGTCGTCGGTTACATCCTCATCCGATTGCTCGGCGCGCAAAGCTGGATCGGCATCCTGCTCAAACGCGCATTCAATTACACGCTGCTCTTCCGCATCGAAGCCGCAGTTCTCGCCGCGACGGTCGTCTCGCTGCCTCTGCTCTATCTCCCCGCCAAGGCCGCGTTCGCATCGGTCGAGCGAGAGCTGGAAGAAGTCGCTCGAATCATGGGCGCCAATCGCCTTCAAATTCTCTGGTATGTCAGCCTGCCCATCGCCAGGCGCGGCATCATCAGCGGCCTGCTGCTCGCCTTCGCCCGCGCCCTCGGCGAATTCGGCGCAACCGTCATGGTCTTCGGCAATTCCGAAGATCGATTAACCCTGCCCATTTCCGTCTATGTGGATTACGAACAAAACCAATGGTCGCACGCATTGCCGGCCGTGCTGTTTCTCACAGCCGTGTCGCTGGTCGTCATCGTCATCTACAACCGCCTCCCGGTCACGCGTCAGGAGTGAAAAAGACTCCAATTTACAATTTGAGGGAGTGAGACGAAGGCGTGTTCAGGTCTCACACACACCATGATTGGGCCTTCTTTCCGAAATAGGATGTTGCGTAATGAGAGTTCAAATCCTGTCCGAAGAATTCGTTATCTTCCCAAAGTGCTAATCAGACACCGTTAGACGCCGGATTAGAACGATCGTGCTGGCGCTAAGCGATGAAGAGGTTGATAGAATAAGGACATTCTGCAAGGTTTTGTGAGGTCTGTGCCATGATGGTTTGCCGGCAGGGCATTTTGATTGCGCTGTTTTGCTTGCTTCTTGTCGGCTGCGCGGAATCGCTTCCGTTTGAAGCGGCATCCTTGCGGAAGCCAGGGGACGCGTTGGACGCGGCCATGCAACAATGGATGACCGTGCAGCACAGCCCCGGCCTCGCGATGGCGATCGTCAAGGATGGGCAGCTCGCCAGCGTCCGTGCCTACGGCCTTGCAGATGTGAAGACCCGCAAGCCGGTCGAACCCGACACCGCGTTCTGGCTGGCTTCGGTTTCCAAAACGATTATCGCGACGGCCATCATGATGCTGGTGGAAGAAGGCAAACTACGCCTGGACGACCCCGTCATCAGCTATCTCGATGAAAAGCCGCCCGCTTGGAAGGGCATGACCCTGCGTCATCTGCTCTCCCATACTTCCGGCATCGCGAACATCCTCACTGATACCCTCACTGTCACCGACCTGCGCTTTCTGCGAATGCCCCTGATTCAACATGTGTTCGATCCTGAAGGAAACCATTCCGAACAGGAAGTGCTGCACGTGCTGGGTCAACAACCGCTGCTGTTTGCTCCGGGCACGAGTGAACACTACAGCAACAGCAATTTCGTCTTGCTGGGGATGGTTATTCACAAGGTCACCGGCAAACCGTATGACCAGTTTCTCCAAGAGCGCATCTTCACGCCACTGCACATGTCGCACACCTGTGTTTACGGCAACACCCTGCCGGACACTGCCACCGGCTATTCATGGGAGAACGGCCGGCTTCTCCTCCTCGAACAAAAGCAGCCGACCATCGACCACAAAGGGTACGCGTGCGGAGGCATCGTAACGACGGCGCCGGATCTCGCGCGGTTTGACATTGCACTTGCCTCGGGCAAGCTGATTTCGCCGGCGACGTTTCAACTGATGTGCACCCCGAACGTGCTTGCCGACGGGTTGAAATCCATCGCCGGTCTGGGCTTTTTCACAGGCGGCCCCGCGGACCACCCTTGGATCATTCATACGGGAGGGTGGAGCTCGTGGGGTGGCTTCTCGAGTCTTTACCAGCACTTGCTCAAGGACCATGTCTCCATCATCGTGCTGACGAACCAAGTGCCCATGGATTGGTCCACATTTCCGCAGGGGAGCATCTGGTCGCCGTATTTACCCGCGCCCGCAGGTGCTCCGTGATGGCTCAGCTTCCGTGTTTCAGATTGGGTTTGACTCAATCCGTGATGGGCAGCTAGCTGCACGGACGACGATTCTCAATCCTTGATTTTCGGCGCAAAAACGTAGAAAAGTTCAACTGGTGTCTTGTCACCACGACTTGATGGGATGGATGTGGCGTGGCCGGTGTTTCAAAAGACCGACGTCATCTTCATCTCTTATCGTTTACTTCACCGCCGCCCACACACGATGCACATCGTCGTGCTCATCCAGTCCCTGCAGAAACTCGCCAACTTCCTGCTGCTGCGGTTCCGTCAGTTCGGGAAAAACTTTTGGAATGAAGCCGATTTCGCTTGTGATCACCGTCCATCCGTTGGCCGATAGCCACTTGGAAACGATTCCCACATCGCTGCGTTCGCAGATAAATTTCGCGCCGGCCGCCTCTTTAGGGATGTCGTCGTTTTGTTCGTGCGTCAGCGATTGAAAGTCGTTGGCGCCGGCTTCGATGGCGGCCGCTTCGAGGTCCATATTCACGTCCGGGTGATGCGCCTCAACCAAACCAACGTTATCGAACACAAACTTGTTGGCGCCCGACGAAGCCAGTTGTCCTTTGCGGAACAGCACGCGAAGCTCCGGCGCGGTGCGATTGACGTTGTCCGTGTAAACCTCAACGATGACCGGCACGTTGTGCGGTGCTCTGCCCTCATAGACGACGTATTCCATCACCAGCTTTTCGTCGCCGATGCCGGCCCCTTTGTTGATGGCGCGCTGGATCGCGTCCTTGGGAACGCTCTCCTTTTTCGCTTTTTCCACCGCCGCGAAAAGCCGCGCATTCATCGCCGGATCTGAATCCCCCGTCCTGGCCGCGAGAGTAATCTCGCGCACCAGCTTGGTGTTGGTCTTGGCCTTCTTAGCCCCGGCAATCAACCGTTTTGCGTGTAGCCATTGGCGTCCCATATTCCCAACGAATATACCAGAAGCGAATCATCCAGGCGTGACATCCTGACTTGAAGATTCTAGAAGTTATTTCAAAATCTCAGACGCCGCCTCTGAGGTACTCCGAAGAGGCGGATCATTTGCAGATAAAATCCGAGTCTTCGAGATACTTCCCACACAGTCCCGTCGCTGAAATAGTTTTCGAAATAGCTTCTATTTGAAATGGGATTGATGAAAGTGGAGGTTTCAGAATCGTTCAACCCGACTTCGCCGGCGAGTGAGATATGTCAATACCCCCACGCCAACCATCATCAACGATCCCGGCTCAGGAACGAAAACCAGATTCTGCAACGCCTGCACATCCGCACTGGTAATCTGCCCATCCCCGTTCACATCTCCAAACAGATTCAAACTGAAATCGCTCAGCCCGTGTGCACTTTCAAAACCGCTGAGATCCTGCAGCGCAAGTTGAATGTCATCGACATCGGTCATATCCAGCTTGCCGTCTTGTGAATAGTCGCCAAGCAAGTCGCTGAAAATGGAGATCGATCCGGTTTTGGAGAGTTGGCTTGAGTCCCACGCCAGCGTGCCCGTCAAGGCCGGCAATTGAAGCGTCGAAAACGATCCCGTAATCGACGTTGCGTTCACCAGATGAAATGCGTCGCCGATTTTGGGGGCGGCCGCTCCCGTCGCGAATGTAACATTCAACGTCCCGCCCAGCGCGGCGGTCCCCGTGACGTTCAGCAGATCATGCTTGTTTGGGTCCGAAAGATTCATTTGCAAAACGGCCCCGGGGTTTTGCGTGTAATTCCCATTCACGCTCAACGTCTGAGGCGTCCACGTAAGCCCGGCATTAAACCCCGCCATCGGATTCGTCAGATCAACGCCCGATTGATAAATCAAATCGTCAATGCTCACGCCGTTCGCAATCGGCACCGGGCTTGCCAGCGCCAAAAACGTATCCAGATCCTGATTGGTTCCATTGCGGAAAGACAACTGGCTCGAGTTAAGCTTATTGCCCGCGCTGGCCGAGTTCGTGCCGGTGTTCATGTAGAGGTCATATTTGTCGGTCGCCTGGTTGATGACCATCCAGATGTTGTACCAGGTGTTTAACGTCAGCCCGCTGGCCAGCGTCGAGCTGAACGCGCCGCCGTTGCGTGCATCCACGGCAAAAGTGCCGGCAGTGGTCCCTTGCTTGAGCCGCAGTTGGGCTTCGAAATCGGCAAAATCCACCGTTTGCGTGCTGGCTTGATCTCCCAGCCCAACATTATGGTTCGGCGTATCCGTATTGGAATTCACGCGGAAAAAATAAGTCGCCGTCGAATTGTTATCGAGCACCGCCGCGCTCGGCAAGCTGCGCGAAACGCCAACGGGTACAGAGGTCGATCCAAAGCTCAGCACAAAATTTCCACTGAGATTTTCGATGTCGGCATCCGTCGTCCCTTGATGCGCCGTCCAGGGTGGGGCCGCCGTCACCACCGGGCCTGGCGCGGAACGCGCATAACTTTCAAAGTTGTCGATGCTCACCCGGCTGGCCACGCCCGATCCATCTTTGCCCACCTGCACTGTCGCGCCGCTCTGGGCGGTCACATTGCCCGTAAACGCGCCGCCCCCTGAAATCGTCGAGCCCGTCGCCGCGATCACATTGCCGATGCCGCTGCCGTCGTTGTTCAGCGTTCGGCCCGTGCCGATGTTGATCGCGCCGCTGGTCAAGCCAGAAAAATTCAGAGTCGCCCCCGGACGCACGTCGATCAGCGGCGTCGAATTAAGCGGCCCAGCGCCCGTTAAAACCAGTGCCCCGCCCGAAACCCGCGCAACCCCGCTGCCGCTTACCGTCGATCCCAGCACCAGCGTCCCTTGCGACACTTCCAGCACCCCGTTGTTAGCGATCGTGCCGTTGTTGAACGTGATCTGATCCGTGCCGGTTTTGGTTAATCTCGCCCCCGGTTGAATGCGCACCCAGTTGTTCGTGCCCGAAAGTCCCCAGTCCATCGTTCCCGCGACGCTGCTCTCGCCGGATAGTGCGTTGATATATTTGATTGTCCCGGCAGTCGCCCCGGTCATCGTCAGTTGCCCGCCGGTCAGTTCAGCCACATGCTCGCCAAGATTCTGCCCGCCGATATTGGTCGTTGTCCCCACACCCAGCGACCCGATGTAGTTGTATCCCATCTGCGTCGGCGTGAGCGTGCTGCCGCTGGTTGTATAGAGTGGATCGTCGCTGAACCAGTTGTACCATGAGTACCCAGCCACATAGCTGCGCGACTCCAGGCCCGGAATCACAATATTCAAAAACTCCCGGTTGGCCTCGATGATCTGCGCATCGCTGTACACCCCGCCCCAATCGTGGATTGCAAATTCGGTGATGAACACCGGCAAGCCATAACTGTTATGATAAGAATCCACACGGCTGAGAAACGAACTAGCCGCCCCGGCAGGATCGGTCGGCGTGCTCACCCCATACCAGTGAAACGCCACCGCATCCACCTTCAACCCATCCGTCTTCGCCGTCGACATAAAACTGGAAAGCCACGCCTGCCCACCAGTCGTTCCCCCCGTATCAGCAACCGCCGGGCTCACCAGCTTGATGCTCGTCCCGCTGAGCGCGCTGCTGATTGTCGTCCACGAAGAAATCGCTTGGCTGACGGTCATGTTCGCCTGATCAGGACGTTCCGGCTCGTTGAAACCCAGAACGTAATTCGGATTGCGGTTGACAATGCTCGTCAGCGTGGACTGGCTCGGCGTGCCATTCCAAATCATCGGATAAAAATTCGCATCGAAGCTCCCCGCGTTCGCCGCGCCCGTCCCCCACGTGTAGTACCACCCCGCCCCCGATGCCTGCAAATCATTGTAACTAGCCGATGTATACGCAAAGCCACGCTTCGAAGAAAGTATCTGCGCCCCCGCGTCCCCCAACGCCCCCCACAAAATCCCCCCAACGCCCAACCAAAAAAACCTTCTTTTAATGACCACCGTTCCTCCTGCCGTGATTCGTCATCGTACGATCAGGGAATAGTACACATCATTTTTACAAAAGTTCAAACAAATTATCATCTCTTTTGCAGAGAATGAGTGAGTCTCGATCTGGATTACGCGAAACTCATCGAATTAGACAAATTTCAATTGCTTTGGAGGAGATTGTCCCATCAATTCAATGAACCATTTATTGCACTCTCAACTTATTTTTCGCATTGAGATATAAATTTTCATAATTTTACATGCCGCTAATTGGAAGGCTCTGAGGTTGGAGTGGCTGGCGCGGTGCTCGGCACGAACGATTTCAGCGTCGCCATCATCTTCACTCCCAGCGCCTGATTCGCGTCGGCTGGCGTGGGATATTTCCCCTGATCGATCTCGTCCGCCGTCTCTTTGAAAATATCTCCCCACGATTCCAGCATCGCGTGCATCTGCTCAATCGTCTGCCCCGGCGCCGCGGCGTCCTGCAGCGTTTGATTCAGATTCACATTCCATTTGCCATCCACCCGCTTCATGTGCATCGCACTTTGCCGCTGTTGAGGCTTAGTTGGAACGATGGCGGCCACGTCTCCCTCTTCTTTAACCTCAGTATCTTCGAGAACTTTCGTGCTGTCGATCGTTGAACCCGGGCTGACTACCTCATCCGATTTATCGGTGTATTTCTTAACCGCCGACTCTCGCAGTTTCTTGACCGCCGAGTTGAAGCTGATCATCGCATCGATCACCTGCTTGTCCGCATCGCTGCCAGTGGCCAATTGCCGTGCCGTTTTTGCATCACCCGCTTCCAGCGCCTTGGCAAAGCTCATCGCCGCCGCCTTGGGGTTCGATTGATCGATGTCAGCCGCTAAGCCCTTCGCCACAAAGCAAAAGGCCAAGGCGATGATCCAAAAACGGGAAAACTTCATTTGTAGCCTCCAGATCGTTCAGACTTTCACGATCATGTATCCGCAAATCCTGTCGCGTTCAAACCTTTGGCGTTTTTAAACGTTCTATTATGTAGAGAAACAGCAAGGAGCTGGGCATGATCAAAGTGAAACACTTTCTCGATGAGGTCGAAAGTGACGACGGGCAGCGGTTGTGGGTTGAGCCGATCGGGCTCACCAAAGACCTATGCGAATGGTGTGAGGTAAGCCACGTTCTGGCCCACCTCGGCCCGCCGGTGCGGTTGTGGAATTGGTACGAGCAGCATCCCGACGGCTACGACAACTTCCGCGCCGAGTATCACGAATTCCTGAAGAACGGCCCATACCACGAAGCCCTCCAGGAGTTGGCCCGCATCGCCCAGCGCGAAACGTTCACTCTGTTGCATCAATGCGACGACGCCCTCCACAACTCCGCGATGGCGTTGTACGAATATCTGTGCGAACTCCAGGCCTACTGCCCGCCGGAATAACTTTGTGAATGACGAATGACGAAACCAGAATTTCGAATGAATGACCAAGCCCGAATGACGAAAGAAATTGCGCATTCGTCATTCGGATTTCTGGTTTGATTCGTCATTCCGGTTTCGTCATTCGTCATTTCCGCTATTATCCCTTCGTGCTCGACACCAACGAATTGCTCCAAGATCTCACCGACGCCCAGCGCACCGCCGCCACGCATGTTGACGGCCCCTTGCTGATCGTCGCCGGCCCGGGCAGCGGAAAAACACGCGTTATCACTCGCCGCGTCGCTTATCTCATTTCGCAAGGCATTCCCGCGCCGTCTATCCTCGCGATCACCTTCACCAACAAAGCCGCCGGCGAGATGAAAGAGCGCGTCAGCAAGGTTCTAAACAAACGCCTGCGCGATTGGGGTAAGCTCGACCAACCCTGGCCGATGATCTGCACTTTCCACTCCCTTTGCCTGCGGATTTTGCGCTACTTCGCCCCGCAAATCGGCTTGCCGCCCAACTTTTCAATCTACGATTCCGCCGACCAGAATCGTGTAATCAAGGATGCCCTCAAGACGCTGGAAATCAGCGCCACCAATTTCTCGCCCGCGACTGTGCATGGAACCATCAGCAAAGCCAAGAACGAGCTGAAGACACCCGAAGCATTCGCCTCCGAAGCGCACGACTTTTATCACCGCTTAATTGCCCGCGTTTATACTAAATACCAGCAACTTCTTACCGCCAACAACGCCCTCGACTTCGACGATCTCCTGCTTCGCACCACGATGGCGATGCGAGACCATCCCCAAATCCTCGCCGAGCTTCAGGATCGTTTTCGTTACGTCTGCATCGACGAATATCAGGACACCAACCATGTGCAGTACATCCTCGCCCACGCACTGGCTGGCAAGCACCGCAACATCTGCGTGGTCGGCGATCCCGATCAATCCATCTACGCCTGGCGCGGCGCCGACATCAAAAACATCCTCGAGTTTGAGCGCGATTACCCCGACGCAACCGTCGTCCGCCTGGAGCAAAATTATCGCTCCACGAAAACCATTCTCGCCGCCGCCGACAAATTGATCGCAAGCAATCAGCAGAGAAAGCAAAAATCCCTCTGGACCGACAACGCCGCCGGCGAGAAGATCAAACTCTTCTGCTGCCAGGATGAACACGACGAAGCCGCCGTCGTCACCAAAGAACTGCAA
>DATAPK010000020.1:0-2368 GCA_036265245.1 Tepidisphaeraceae bacterium
CGAAGGCATAAGTCCTGCAGTACGACCGTTTTCTATCATTTCTGAGCGCCATGATATCGTCCCGAAGGTACGAATCAAATTCACTTGACGATTCTAATTCGCTATTTAATATGGGCTTGCCTCGAATTATTGGCGGAAATAACCCCGAAAAGTGTTCGACCCATTTTCTTATTTACATCTGGGTCGGCTGACACAGGAAACAGACAAATGAAGCGCACGACAAGACGAATCGCGGCGAGTTTGTCGCTACTGGTGGTTTGTGGAACGACGCTGGCAGCGGAGATCGATACCAAGATCCAAAGCAACGATGCCACCCACATTCTCACGCCCCCCGCGCCGGCGACGCCGCGCATCAATGGGCCGCGCATTTATGGTCAGCGCCCTGGCCGGCCGTTCCTCTACACCGTGCCGGCGACGGGCGACCGACCTGTTGTCTTCGATGCAACCGGATTGCCCCCGGGATTGAAGATTGATTCGAACACCGGCCGCATCAGCGGCGTTGTCGCAACCGCCGGCGAGTTCAAAGTCACCCTGCAAGCCAAGAACGATCGCGGCACCGACCAGAAGCCGCTGAAGATCGTCATCGGAGACCAGATCGCCCTCACCCCGCCGATGGGATGGAACAGTTGGAACTGCTGGGGCAGCCAGGTCTCACAGGAAAAAGTCCTGCAAAGCGCCAAGGGTTTCGTCGACTCCGGGCTGGTCAATCACGGCTGGAGCTACATCAACATCGACGACGCCTGGCAGGCCCCCGAGCGAGGCGGCGAGTTTCACGCCATCCAGGGGAACGAAAAATTCCCTGACATGAAAAGCCTCTGCGATCAGATTCACAGCATGGGGCTGAAAGTCGGCATCTATTCCACGCCGTGGACCACCAGCTACGCCACCCACATCGGCGGCAGCAGCGAGAACGAGGATGGGTCTTGGACGAAGCCCACCGTCAACAAGAAAGGGATCGTCAACAAGAAGATCCTCCCCTGGGCGATCGGCAAGTATTCGTTCGCAAAGAACGATGCCAAACAGTGGGCGGCGTGGGGCGTCGATTATCTCAAGTACGATTGGAATCCCAACGAAATGCCCGAGACCCAGGAGATGTACGACGCCCTGCAAGCCAGCGGCCGCGACGTGGTGCTGAGCCTCTCAAACAACACGCCATTCGGCAACATCTCTGAGCTATCGAAGATCGCCAGTTGCTGGCGCACCAGCGGCGACATCCGCGACAACTGGGATTCGATGAGCAAGAAAGGCTTCGGCGAAGACAAGTGGGAACCGTATTGCCATCCGGGGCATTGGAACGATCCGGACATGCTGGTCGTCGGCACAGTCGGCTGGGGCAAACCTCATCCAACCGGGCTCACGCCGGATGAGCAATACACGCACATCAGCCTGTGGTGCCTGGTCTCGGCGCCGCTGCTCATCGGCTGTGATATGTCGAAGGTGGATGATTTCACGGTGAGTTTGCTCAGCAATGACGAGGTGCTGGCGGTGAACCAGGACGCGCTGGGAAAACAGGCGACGACCATCACAAAGGAAGGCGACACGCGTGTCTACGCCAAGGATCTGGAGGATGGATCGAAGGCCGTCGGGTTATTCAACGTTGGCGACAAGGAACTGAAGGTCGTGGCGAATTTTTCGGATCTGAATCTCACCGGGAAACAAAAAGTGCGCGATCTCTGGCGGCAGCAGGATGTCGGTGACTTCGACGGCAAATACGAGGCAACAGTCGCTCCGCATGGCGCGGTGCTGGTCAAAATTTCAAAGTAGCACGGGCATCTTGCCCGTGTCTGGGCGCGGAACACGGGCGAGACACCCGTGCTACAAAGAGGGACATATGAACAGACGATGGAAGCTTATCGCAGCAGGATTGGGGATGATGGTGGCATCAACATCGATCTTCGCCGCTGAGGCGACGGGGGAAAAGTCGGCGCCGGATTACAGCAATCGCATCCTCACCCCTTCGGCGCCTGCCAAACCGCGCATTAACGGTACGCGCATTTACGGCGAGCGCACCGGCCGGCCGTTTCTGTTCACAATTCCGGCAACCGGCGATCGTCCGATGCAATTCTCCGCAGACGGTCTTCCTGACGGACTGAAGGTCGATCCCGCAACCGGCCGCATCACCGGATCGGTCGCGGCGCCCGGCGAATTCGCCGTCAAGCTTCACGCGGTGAACGACAAAGGCGACGACTCGAAGAATCTCAAGATCGTCATCGGTGATAAAATCGGCCTCACCCCGCCTATGGGCTGGAACAGTTGGAACTGCTGGGCCAAAGCCGTCGATCAGCAGAAGGTCGCGAAGTCCGCGCACGCAATGGTCGCGTCGGGATTGATCAACCACGGGTGGACCTACATCAACATCGACGACGCC
>DATAPK010000021.1:0-4961 GCA_036265245.1 Tepidisphaeraceae bacterium
GGGCCAACCTCCCCGCCTTCGCAGACGAAGCCGCCAAGCACAACATCGAAGTCTGGCCCTACATCGTCCCCTGGTCGGAAACGCCCCCGAAAAAGCCGCTCTTCTCCGAGCCTTTCAAAACCAACTACATCGAATGGGCCCGCCAGATCGCCGCCCTTTCCCTGCAACATCCCAACATTGCCGGCTTTGTCATCGACGATTTTTACGGCAACACCGACGAAGATCATTTCACGCCTGAATATGTGCGGCGGATGGTCGGCGCGGGAAAACAAATCAATCCCAAGCTTAAATTTTATCCGCTAATGTATTTCCAGACGCCCTGGGATGCGTTCACCGCCCGCTTCGGATCGTTGGTGGACGGCGTGGTGATCTGCTATCCAAAATCTGAGTTAGGCGTTCGCAACGCGGCAACTTATCTAAACGACCAGCGCCACGGCCCCACCGCAATCATCACCCTGCCGCGGCATCACGGCGCCAATCGCGGCGACGGCGTATCCATTGAAGCCAGCACCTCCTCCGTGGATAGGCGGGGGACGCAATCTGTCAATATCACCGACCCCAGCAACGCCGAGCTCACCTTCTATTACGACGCCACCGACCAGGCCGAAAGCGACACCAGCCTGCAGATCGCCCGCGTTCGCGTGGATGATCAGGTCGTTTGGCAATCCCCCACCGAAGGACGAATGCGTGATGGCGTGGTTGACATTGATCTGCGTCGAATCGTTCGTCACCCTCGCCGGGTGAAGATCGGCTTCGACGTCTTCTGCGATCGCACCGGCGTGCCGGATGTCCTGCCCATCGAAGTGCGCTTCGACGACATCCGCGTCTACGGCGCGCCGCATGGCGATATTCCATTCGCCAACGATCTCGTCATGCATGGCAGCCTCTCCGGAAAATTCGAGGCCGTCCTCATGCCCGGTTCGCGGCAGACCGGTCGATTTCATATCCCCCTGACCCTCATGCCCAGCGGCGAGGGCGAGCAATATGAAAAACGATACGACCTGCCGGGCACGCCCGATGCGGTCGGCCTGAAAGTCCGCCTGTGCCTCGACCTGATGCGTTTAGGAATTGCCGAAGGGACCGTCCCCTATTCCACACCGCTCGACCCCCGTGATCCGATGTTCGACGCGGTGCATCGGCAATTCGCAGCGTTTAGACGGAGTAAATAAATTGAAACACGAAGCCACGAAGAGCACGAAAAAGGAAGATCCAATTTTTATTCTTCGTGTTCTTCGTGACTTCGTGTTTCAAAATGATTTATTCACGCCACCGCAACCGCCGCGTGCCGCCGCGATTGTTGAATCCACTTGCGGATCGAATCCGTATGCCCTTCCCAACCCGAGCTTGCCCGTGATTTCAAAAACGCCGAGAAGAGCGCATCGAAGCTCTTGCAGAAATCCCGCAACAGTCCGATGCGCTCTTCAAAGAGAACTCGCGGATTCTCCGCATCCTCCACCTCCGGAAGACGTAGCGATCCGTAGCCCAACGATTCGGCGTTGAGAGTCAGATTGAATTGCCGGCGGCTGATTTCCATCATCAGCCCGGCCTTACGAGGCACTTTGCCGCTGCGAAGCCCCGCCATCGCCTCCGGCATGCGGGCCACCCCATCCGCCCGCAGCATCGCCCGGCCACTTTGTGCATAAGCACAATCCAGATCGAGCGCGCGATCGAAAAAGACCGTGACATCACCGGCACTGGTTTCGATCGAACCCTCCTGATCCGCCTCGTGCCACAGCCACGCGACAAATTCATTGCCGATGAAATCCTTTGGCTCTGGCCCCTTCAGCACCCAGTGATAATCCGGAAATTGCTCGTCCCCTTCTGGCCCGGGCACAAATCGCGTCGGCCGAAGATCCTCATAATCCCGCCGGCGATGAATCGGCTCCAAAATCCGCAGCGCCAATGACCCCGACGAAACCGGCAGCAGGCTTAATCCAAACGTCTGCTCAAAAATCTCCATCAGCTTGTCCTGAGCCGACGTGCCCGCGTTGCAATACAGCATTCGGCTGGGCAAATCCCACAAAATCGGCATTAATTTGCTCCGCCGGAATTTGCCGCTGCGCAACTCATCGTCCAGCTTTCGCCCAACGATATCCTTCACATCGCGCTTCTGATTTTTGCTGATAAACCCCGACGGATTGTTCTTCGCAACCGCCTCTTCCTCGATGATCTGATAGGCCTGCTTCAACTCGCCCGGCACTTTGTTGGTATCGATGCGCAATGCAAAATTCAGCGCATCGACAAAGACGTTATTTTCAAAGCTAAACGTCCCATCCAGAATATGCCGCCCGCCCGACCAGCCATATTCGATTTCCTGCGGCACGCCCAGATCGCTGGCCCGCAGCGCATGCTCCGCCAACTTGTCGAGCATCGCCTGATCAACCGTATCCGGTGTATCCCCAACCACCGCAAACCGACGAAACGAGATTGTACCGGATGAAAAACCCATCGATCAACCCTTCCGATTTACAAAGAGACGGAATTAGCCACAGAGCAAAACTCAGAGAAAAATCACCAAATCGAATTCTCCTCTTTCTTCCCTCTGTGTTCTCTGTGTCTCTCTGTGGCCAGTTTATTCGCAGCCGAGGTCGCGGACTGTAGCGATCCACTGTCGCGACACCAATCACTGGTTGCGACTTCAACAGGTTTCGCGCAATCTATCCCCAAATTGTCCCCGCCTCGGGGATTTCGGGTCATTCACAGAAAGCGAGTTGGCGTGAAGGCTGGTCTATCTTGCAAAGGCGTCGTCTGGCTAGGCCTCGGCGTCGTTGCGGCGTTGGGGTGCGCGGCATCGAAAAAAACTCCTGCCGATCCGTTTCCCGCCGCCACCCCCACGGCCGTCGTCTCCGTCACAAAGAAAATCTTCCCCGCCGTCGTGCGAATCGACGTCGCCCAGGAAATCTATTCCCAGGGCAAACGCACGCTCCAGCGCGGCATTGGTTCCGGCGTCATCATCGACGCCCAGGGCCATGTTCTTACCAATTATCACGTGGCCGGCCGAAGCGTGGAAATTTATGTCACCCTCGAAAACAAGGAGCGCGTCCCCGCCAAACTCATCGGCGATGACCATTGGACCGACCTCGCCATCGTCCAGATGGACATGCAGACCATCAAGCAGAAACAGATTCCTTTCAACTACGCCGAGCTTGGCGAGAGCAATTCACTGGTCACCGGGCAGGATGTGATCGCGGTCGGCACGCCCTTTGGACTCGCCCGCACCATGACACTCGGCGTGGTCTCGAACAACGAGCGCACATTCTATCCCGACCGCATGACGATCGACGAATACGAAACCGGCGACTTTTCAAACTGGATTCAGATGGACACGCCCATCAACCCCGGCAACAGCGGCGGGCCGCTCGTCGATCTCACCGGCAAAGTCATCGGCATCAACACGCGCGGCGGCGGGCAGAATCTCAACTTCGCCATCCCCATCGACACCGCCAGGCAGGTGATCTCGGCGATTTTGCAAAACGCGACCGAAGACAAGATCGGCCACGTCGATCGCAGCGATCTGGGGATCGATCTTAAGCCGCTTCAGGATCTGGAAACCTATTTCGACATCGACATCAACAAAGGCGTGCTGGTGAACAGCGTCGAGCCGAATTCGTCGGCCGCCAAGGCGGGCGTGCGGACGCAGGATATTCTGCTTAGCGTGAACGGTCTGGCGACCAACGTTCGCTTCCCCGAAGAAGTGGCCGCGGTGCGAAAGCTCATCGCCGATTTTCCCATCGGCAGCGACCTGGTGCTCACCGTGAAGCGCGGCAAGGAAAACAAAGAGTTCACCGTGCAGACGCAGAAGCTGGAGAGCGAAGTTGGCGAGGAAAAGGAGCTGAAGGACTGGGGCACGAGCATCCGCGACGTGACGCGCAAATACGCCAACGAAAATCGTCTCGATACGGATGAAGGAGTCGTCGTCACGACGCTGAACCCCGGCTATCCCGGCGAAAAAGCCGAACTCACACCCGGCGATGTGATCCTGTCGGTCGATGGCAAACCGGCGACCGATCTGGATGAGTTCATGGTCCTGTACAACAAGACGGTCAGCGATCGCAAGCCGCGCGTGATCCTGGGAATCCAACGCGGGCGAGGGCATCGGACGGTCGTGCTGAAAGTCACGTACGCGGCGACGGAGCCGGCGACGACGCAGGCTGAAAAATAACGAAGAGGATCACGAATCGACACGAATTCACACGAATTTTCACGAATGAATTCGAAAAACGATTCGTGAAGATTCGTGTCGATTCGTGCAGATTCGTGATCTGCATTTTCTGGAGACAGAATGAAGCGAATTATCTTTCCATTGTTTCTGCTATTTTGTTGTATAAGGCCGGCACTCGCCGATGTCCCGCCCGAGACGGCGCAGAAGCTGCTCGAAACCGTCACTCCTTCCCTCGTCGCGGTGCAGGTGACCTGGGAATATGAGTATGGCAAGTTCGAGTACGTCGGCCCGGGTATCGTCGTTTCCGACGACGGGCTGGTGATGATGACGCTCGCGGTGGTCTCGCCGACGATTCCGGATGCGCAGCTGAAGGATTTCAAGATCATCGTCCCGCGCGCCGACAAGGATGACGAAGAGCTGGACGCCATCTTCTGCGGGCGAGATGAGCGGGCGGGGCTCGCGTACGTGCGCGCCAAGGACTCGCGCGCGTGGCAGCCGGTGAAATTCGAGGATGTGCCGCTGGCGACCGGCGAGCGCGTGATGTCGGTGGGGATGCTGCCGAAGAATGCGGGATACAAGACTTATTTTCAGAGCGGCCTGATCTCGACGAAACTGCGCGGCGAGGTTCCGACGTTTCTGGTAACGAGCGGCGCGCTGTCGGCGGTGGGATCGCCGGTGTTTAACATGGATGGCAAGGCAGTGGGATTTGTCGGCGGGCAGTCCGGCCGGCCGTATCTGCTGCACACACAAGGCGGGCGCAGCTTTGGCGGCCGGCGCGGGGGACGCGGCGCCGCGGCGG
>DATAPK010000022.1:0-7604 GCA_036265245.1 Tepidisphaeraceae bacterium
AACTTCATTCCCTGCCGTTCTCTTTCTCCACCCTGAACGTTGCCGACTTGTATCCGCCGCCGTGAGGTTTTCACGGAAGATTCGTTTTCATCCAGGCGATGATGCGATCCTGCGTTTTCTCCGGCAGGCGATTGTAATCCCACGGTTCATCGAGCGACAACTTATCGCCGGCATGATACAGATCATAAACTTTGCGGGCCTGCTCAACCGCGGATTTCACATCCGCAACATTGGCGTCGCGATCGAGCGTGGGTTGGACGACCATCACGGGCCGCGGAGCGACCACCCCGAGCAATTCGTTGAAATCATATGGAATTCTCGATTCTTTCCCGATGAAAAACCCCACCCGGGGAAGCAGAGCATGCTCCTGCACATATCGCGAGATGCCACCCATTCCTTTATCCGCTGAATCGCTTCGCATTGGCGTGAATCCGCAGATCGACACCACGCCTTTCACGCGATCATCCATCGCCGCCGCATGCAGCGCAACATTGCCGCCAACCGAATAGCCAAAAAGGTAAATCCGCTGCGGATCGACCAGCGCATCTTTTGAAAGCGCATCGACCGCCGTCCGCGTGTCTTCAACCATCCGCCCCATCTGCGACCAGTGCGGATACCGATCATAAAACGCCGCCGCCTCATTGATCCGGCTGCCAAAACCAGTCTGATCAAACGCAAGCACCGCATACCCCGCCTTCACCAACGCCAGAATCGGATGCAGGTCATTGTGATAGACCCACATATATCCCAGCGAATAGCTGTATCCATGCAGCCAGATCACCGTTGGCAACTTCGTGCCCGGAGCGACATCTTTAGGATAATACAAATCGCCATGCACGTTGAAGCCAAAGTTGATCGATCGAGATGCGGTCTGACCGGCCTGCGGCTGCAACCAGCCGAACGAATTACCACCCCGTTGAATCACCCATTGCACCAGATTCGGAACAGTCTGCCCCGGATTCGATTGCCCCGTGGTTGGCCCGCGACGCGGACCAAAGCCAAATAGTCCCTGCCCCGGCGGCATCATCGGCGGCTCATCCCCCAGCATCCATTGCACCGATTTCTGAATGCCCCGCGCCTTCTTCTCCCAATCCGCAGCACTCGTGATCGGCGCGTGATTCGCATCCGTCAGCAAATCATCGCTCGTGTGAGCAGCAAACTGATCGATGTCGATCTTCTCCCCACTCTCGCGACGCCACTGCTCATAATCCCACGGATAAACAAAATGATTCACCCACTGCCGATGCGAACGCCCAAATTGGATATCCAGCCAATCAATGCACGCCTCCTGATCATTGGCCCCATGAAATCCCGGAACGTGCATCACATCCAACGCATCAGGCTTGCCAAGCAACTGATACACATTCATCGCCGAGTGATAAGTCTGCTCAATCGCCCAGTTGTTGGTTACTTCGTCGTTGAAACCATTCTCCAGCAGAACCGCGCGCGGAGCGATCAAAGATAGCAACAGATTGCCGTCAATCGGAAGCCGATCTTCTCGCCCGCTGAAGAATCGCAGTCGAGGCACAAACCACGTCGGAAATGCACGCGTGGTGGATTCGATGCTCTCCCCGAATCCTCGCTCTCCTCCCAATCGCCACGGAACCACGCCCCCCACTCCCGTGCTACCCGCGATGACGGCGCTAATCCGCGTATCGATCGCCGCCGCGATGGTCACCATCTTCCCATCGCGCGAATAGCCAAAAATGCCAATGTGTTTCTGATCCACTTGCGGCAGCGTCTCTAAATAATCAATAACCAGCTGCGCCGCCCACGCCCGCCTCGCCAGCGCCGCAAAATCAAAATCTGGATACAACTCCCCCAACCCTGCCGCGTCATCCATCGCATCATTGCCGGCATACCCTGCCGAAATATACCCGCGCCGAATCAACGCCGACCCCCATCCACCCAGATTCGGACAAATCAACACCGGAAACGGCCCATCCCCGTCCGGAATCGTCACCTGCACACGGATCGACCCCTTCCCTCCCGGCCCAAATTGCAACTTCACATTGCGAGTGAGATATCCATTCCCGCGCGTCTCATCCACCGCAACCACCTGATCGATTTTCGCTTTTGGCGGCAGCGACCCCAGATCCCATTTCTCTTCACTCTGAAGAATCTCATCCCGTCGGGCACTCCAATCCGCAGGATTTTCAACGCGCTTGCCGCTGAAAAACTGCAACGGCTCCGGCAGCGCATTCACCCTCGGCAGCGCATCAAAATCCGGCGGCAATTCATCCGTCTTGGCCAGCCATTGATCGAATGTCGGCACACCCGGTAGAATCTTGATCAGCTGCTCGCGATATGCTCGCCGATCCTCCGGCGTCATCGCCCCGCTCTGCACTGCAATAAAAAGAGTGGCCCACGCCGACAACAGAAACAAATATTTTATAGACCCGCAACCCCGGCACTTTTTATCTTTCATCTTCAAGCCCATTTCCGTTCCCGCCTAAATTCCAAGAAAGGCCGATCGCGACAATACTATATATATCCTTTCCGTACTCCTGTCCCGGCATAATCGATGCGGTCGGTACAGCATATCTGACCCAATTCATTGCCGAGTGGGCAACTCGTGCGTTGATCTTTCAATGGCTTTAATCGCGACGAACGCAGGTGCGATCAACAGCGTCAGCATTGGGGCGAATTTCTCCTTGACTTGGCTACATCGCAGATTACCATAGGTAACCGCTTACCTAGCTAGGGTAACCGGTTACCTATGTTTCACTTCGTTTCAGGCAGTAGTAGCGGTTAGTGGCCGAGCAGGAGTCCAAAATGTTGGCTTCGAACAAGTTTCGATTGAAGAGTGGGTCGGCATTCACGTTGGTCGAACTTCTGGTCGTCATCGGAATCATCGCTGTCCTGGTCGGCATTCTATTGCCTGCCCTGAACCGAGCTCGCCTGGCGGCAAGCAGCTTGGCTTGCCAGGCAAATCTCCATCAGATCGGCCAGGGGCTCATTATCTACACAGGGCAATACAAGGGCATGCTCCCGCCGGGCTATTACGATATTGTGCCTCCGATTCCACCGGGAACCCAGACGGTTGTGCGCTGGGTCGATTTGCTGCAGGGGGTTATGTCCAGCAAATATGGATACAACAGCACCGACGCATTCAACACCAACTCTTCAGCGGCCGCGCTGCGAAAAGTTTTCGTCTGCCCTGAAGGCCCCAACGATGACATGCTGGCCGGAAAAGTCTTCGCCTGCAGTTATCTGAGTCACCCGCGTTTGATGCCGCAACTCGCCTCGCCGAACGCGCTTTCCACATTACCCTGGGTCAATGTCGATCCCTATCCCGGAAGCACCGGGCCAAAACACACATACAACATTTCCCGCGTCAAACGTTCCAGTGAGATCGCCGTCATTTGGGATGCCCCGTTGATTTACAGTCCGCCCCCTCCGGGCGATCCCACGGCCGGCGGATGGATGATCAATCAGGGTCTTCCCGTCGCCAACCAAATCGATAAACAGAGATATTTTTCAGGCTCACTCGCCAATTCGACCTTTTTGACTGACAACTATTCGAAGATCAGTCCTCCCGACTCATTCACTCCCAATAGCCCCATCGACTTCAAAGTCGCGTTCAACCTGGCAGACAACAATCAGGATAATGGTCTTTGCTATCAAACCGCCCGATTTCGACACATGAAAAATACGGTTTTGAACGCGCTCATGTGTGACGGCCATGTCGAAAGCTTTAAGTACAACCCTCAAAACCCCCAAAAATCCACCTTTTTGCGAAAAAACATCAACGTCAATTTGCAGTAACAAGGTTTCTGATTCCGCCCCCACCATCATCCCGGGAATGATGGGCTGGCTCCACCGAGTACCTGGGAATACCACGAATCTCTGGCGGAGGATTTCATCATGTCCAAGCTCAACAAGAACGCATTGGCCATTGCCGTCACGGCAGGTTTACTCAGCATATACAAGACGGCGCCAGCCCAGGTCGTCATCGGAAGTTGGGATGCCCCGCTGGTCGGCAGCGGACAAACGGCGCCAGCCAACATCCAGCCTGCCGGTCCCAGCGGCACTCTCAACGCCGTCGGCGGTGATGGATGGGTTGATTGGCAGAACGTGGCTGTCTACACGCAAAGCAGCACCATCGGCGTGACCAACGGCACCCATAGCCTGAAAGTTCAGACTCCCACGCCCGGTCCTTTTGGCTCGTTCGTTCAAGATCTGGCAATCTCACTAAACGCAACCGGACATGTGGGCGATTTCCTCACCAGCGGCAAACTCTCGATGGATGTAACCTGGGACAATAACGGCTGGATGAACGCTACCAGCCCGTCGGTTTACTCCGGCCTCGACCAGATGGCCCTCAACGCCTCCAACAACGGCCAAGGCGGCGCCAATGGCTTTTTTACCGTTGGCAATCAGTACGGCCATGCCAACACCGATTCGGGCCATGATCCCAATGATACCAGCAACACATTTAACGGTTACCGTGATCCATCGTGGACCGTTCCCACCGCACAAAATCCAGATCCCACGGTGACTGCAACATTGACCTGGGATATGTCGCAGTATGTTGACGGCGATCCGACCAACGGCGAGGTCACGGCGGTTGCCGGCACAGCCAATGCGGGTTTCGCCAACTTCATCTTTGCAACCAACTTCGACGCCGCCAACGGAGATCCAAACCAAATCGCCTTTTACATCGACAATGTCCGCCTGCTGCCGCGCGTGGTGACCTCCGGCTGGAAAGGCGGCGCCCCAGACCCGAACGGAGGCAGCGGCACCGCGGCGCTGAATAACTGGTACGCTTCGCTGAACTGGACCAACGGCGTGCCAGGGGTAAAAGATTCCGTCGCCAATCTGGGCACTGTCGCCGGCGCTGGAGCCCAGACCGTTAATTCCGATACTCCCGTTACATTGGCCGGCCTGACTTTCGATAACACCGGCGGCTGGTCAATCACCGGGGCCGGCACATTTACGATGGCGGCCACCAGCAACACCGCCACCATCAGCGTCGCTTCCGGCAATCACTCCGTCGCCAACCCTCTACAACTATCAAACGATACGACGATCACGGTGACGCCAAGCGGCAGCACGCTCACGCTGTCGAATTTGCTCTCCACCACAAACGCGATCACCAAAGCCGGCGCTGGATCGCTTGTCGTCAACACCGTCCGCGCCGGCTCGCTGAACGTCACCGCCGGCACGGTTTCCATCAAACCGAATGGCACCGCCGCGGGCGCCAGCAATATCACCGGGCTGACCGTTGCAGCGAACACGACACTCGATCTCAACAACAACGACTTGATCGTCGGCTCCGGCGGGCCGGGGCCCATCACCACCTTGGTCAAAGGCGCCTTCCACAACGGGGCGTGGGATCAGCCGGGCATCACCAGTTCCTCCGCACGCAATAGCGGCCACAAAACCGGCCTGGCCGTCGTCAGTGCGGCAGATTTCATCAGCACCACCGGCTCCAACAGCTTGGACGGCATGCCGGTCACCGCAGGCAGCACCGTTGTGAAATACACATACGCCGGTGATGCAAGCCTGGACGGCACGGTCAACATCAATGATTTCAACAAATTGGCCGCGAATTTCGGAACGGCTTCAAATGCTTCGTGGGTGCAGGGAGATTTCAATTACGATGGCGTCGTCAACTTGCTCGATCTCAACGCCATCGCAACGAACTTCGGGCAAACGCTTCCGCTCCCCACAACACCGCCTGCATTGGGATCACTGGTTCCTGAACCAACAAGTCTTTGCCTGTTCGCGGCGATGGGATTCGCAATGCACCGTCGCCGAAGAACGAGCGACTGCGACAGCCACAAAATGCGGCACCTCCTCCGCGTCGCATGATGTGATCGGCCCGGCTCAGGTAATACAATCAGGCGAACGGAGGGTTCTGAAGCGCATTCCAATCCGTTCACTCGGTGATTACCTGAGCTGGGGTCGTTTTAACTCCAAGCGTTTTTTCATATACGCCATATCAATGCTCAGGCCGAAAACTCGCCATGACACTTGTTTGAAGGTACGTTCTTTTCAAGGAAATCGCATGAGGCCTTCTTGTAGCTGCGACGCCTGCGTCGCCTCCCATTTTTGGTTGACGACCCGTGGCAACGGAAACGTTACCCACCCGTCGCTACTACAGGCCCGGATTCGCTACGATAGACCCGCGACTACCCTGACGTTCTGAACCAGCGAGGAAAGTTTATGAGCATCCAAAAGCGATTATTTCCCGGCATTCTCCCCGCATTCATTTTCTTCCTGGTTTCAAGCCCGCTCTGTTTTGCCCAGACACTAACGCTGACGCCCTACAAAGCAGGCAGCATCTATGGCATTGGTGAAAAGGTCGGCTGGATCGCGTCACTGCCAAAAGGCGCCACCCCCACCGGTGAGTACAAGTACACCATCAAGAAAAACAACCTCGATGTCATCAACACCGGCAGCCTCGATCTGTCATCCGGTTCCGCCAAGATCGAATTAACACTCAATAAGCCGGCGATGGTCTATGCGACAATCTCTTCTCCCGGCAATAAAGACATCGCCGTCGGCGCCGCCGTCGCCCCCGAGCAACTCCAACCAGTCGCTCCGCGCCCGGCGGATTTTGACGCTTTCTGGGATTCCAAAATCAAGATGCTCGAGCAGATCCCGCCCAATCCCGTGCTCACCCCCGGCGACAGCGGCAAACCCGATGTCGATTTCGCCATCATCAAGATGGATCACATCAATGGCACGCATGTCTACGGCCAAATTGCCAAACCAAAACGCGAAGGCAAATTCCCCGCCCTCGCAATCTTTCAATGGGCCAGCCCACCCTATCCGTTGCAAAAACAATGGGTCACCGATCGCGCCGCCGAAGGCTGGCTGGTGTTAAATATCGAGCCGCACGATGTCCTCCCCGATCAACCCAAATCCTATTACGATGCGCTTCCGCAATCCCTGAAAAATTATCAATCCATCGGCAATGACGACCGAGACAAAAGTTATTTCCTTCAAATGTACCTGGCCGATTATCGCGCCGTGGACTATCTCGCCGGCCGGCCCGACTGGGATGGCAAAACCCTCGTCGTCATGGGCACCAGCATGGGCGGCCAACAGAGCTTGTGCGTTGCCGGCTTAAATTCCAAAGTCACGCACGTCATCGTCAACGAACCCGCCGGCTGCGATACCAACGCCCCGCTTCATGGCCGCCAGTCCGGCTATCCAAATTTCCCTTCCGACAATTCCAAAATCATGGAGACCGCGCTCTACTTCGATGCAATCAACTTTGCTTCGCACATCAAAGCGCCTTCCCTCGTAGCGATGGGTTTCGTCGATACAACCGCCCTACCCGCCGGCATCTGGACTGCTTTCAATCAGATCAAAGGCCCCAAAGAGGCGGCGCCCATGATCGATTCACCTCACAACCATCTCGCCACGCCACAGCAGCAGCTTCCTTTTACAAACGCTTCATCACAATGGCTCAACACGCTCGTGAAGGGCGGCGTTGTGCATCCTGGCGAAAAAGCATTCGACGACCACCAGAACATGATGGACCAACTCGGCGTCAAAGCCATCCGCGGCGGCCCCGACCCAAACAACCAAACCACATTCAATGAAGCCGCCGCCAATCCATACAAAGACAGCATGCCGGATGTCCTGCG
>DATAPK010000023.1:0-8028 GCA_036265245.1 Tepidisphaeraceae bacterium
GATTCTTTTAATAATTCAATGATCCGATGATTCAATGATTCAATAGGTAAAAGGAACACCATGCATTACCCCCATAAGATCAGCAAAAAGAAACGCGCCCGTAAGAGCGGCTTCCGCGTCCGGATGCGGACGAAAAAGGGCCGACAGATGATTAACCGTAAACGCCGTGTCGGGCGCAAAGTTCAGGTTGTCTGACGATTACCCATGCCTTCCGAAGATTATACGCTCCGCGAAGTCGATGACGTACTCGTCGTTGAGATCGAGGCGGATAATTTGCTGAACGTCAACGAAGTCAGTCGAATCGGCGAAATGCTGAATGAGTTGGTGAAAGATTCATCGCCGCTGATGGTGATGAATCTGGCGAAGGTTCGTTATGCGGGCTCGGCGGCGCTGGGAATGCTGATGAGCCTGATGAAGAAGCTTCAGGGGCAAGGCGGGCGCCTCATCCTCGCGGGCACACAACACCTCGACCTGCTGTTCAAGGTTTCGCGAATCGTCGCGATGTTCGAGGTGGCAGTCGATGTTCCATCGGCCGTGCAAACCATTAAGAATTAGCATTTGAAACTTGAACCTTGGTGTGACCGCGGTCCGATGGCTGGGTCGCTTGGACAGGCTTGGTCTGCGGACCACGATCGATTGCGTCTTTCAATTGCGCAGCCAAGGCGTCGCCAGTTGCGCCGGGGACCAGACGTTGCAGCACATCGGCCTTGCCGTTCTGGATAAGACGATTAACGACCGCGGGATGGCTGGCCACATCATCAAGCGTCCAGTTTCGCGTATCAACGTAGATATCCCGCCAATCCAGCGATTGCTTGGGAAGGACGATGACGCGCGGGCCGTCGGCGCGCACCACGTGAAGAGACAGGGCCGCCAAAGACCAGCCGGCCAGGAGCAGAATCAACACGATGAATCGAAATGTCGCTTTCATATCAGTTACCTCCGCAACGCGAGTAATCTTATCGTCGTATACGAGGGAATGGCCCTTATATTCGTAGGTTTGGATTAGAAAGGCCTAATTGGGCTTGGAATCAGCGGATTTGGGGTGATTTGGGCTGGGTTCGGGGTCGATCGGCTCTAATTCGAGCGGATCGCCGAAGTCGGCAATGGCGACATCAGAGGCGGAAAGGGATGGGAGAGTCTCATCGCCTTGGCCAGCGTCGGAGGGTGGCGTCGCAGCTTCGCCGGGCTGGTTTTGGCGCGAGGCGCCGCCGGGCAGAACGCTCGTATAAAACCCAACCGCAAAATAACCCTGCTGTTGCTGATAGGGAAAATTGATCAGCTCGCAGAATTCCTTGATCAGAGCCTGGGCAGTGGGATCGGTTCGCTCGGCGGTCTGAACTTGCAGTTGATGCTTGCGGTCGCGAAAACGCATGATCTGGATAAAGCGATTTTTGGATTCATCGCTGGTCCAGTTGGTGCCGGTTTGTTCGTAGCATTCGAAGAGATCGCAGCCGAGGCGGGCGAGGCAATGACGGAAACGCTGGAGAAGGCGCGCATGCTCGGTGCGTTTCTCTGAGGGGACAAAATAAGCGTTCGTCTGTAGCAACATCTCTCAAATCCGCCTATGCGAGCCCGGGATTCTGCCATAAGACGGGCGTTGGATCAAACTTGCAGCAGCCATCAGTTCTGACTTGGAGCGGCTGAGGCGACCTGTGGTGAGGACCCTGAAGCCAACTCAATGTTGCAGTTTTCGGATGGCGTATCGTTGAGGATGGTTTGAAGATCCTGCAATTCCTTGAGCGGCTTGCCGGCGATGGCGGTGATGATTGAGCCGATGGTGACTTTGGTCGCCAGCGGACTGCCCGCGGTGACGCCGAGGACCATAACGCCCACATCGGGACGCTTGGATTTACCGAAATCCCAGTTGGTTGGAATGGGGCCGAGCACCAGGCCGCGCCAGTGGAGGCGCTGGGTGTTGCGCGTCACGGCGACCGCGCCGGAGGCGCGGGCGGCAAGCTTCACATTGATTTGCGTTAACAGGCCGTCGCGAACCAGTGAAATCTTGGCGGGTGAATCGACCGGCGTGATCCCGACGACATCCGCGAATTGGTCGCTGTCGGTGATCGACTGATCGTTGATGCTGAGAAGAATGTCGCCGGGGCGAAGCGATTCGGAGGCGGGGGAATTCTTCTCGACGGAGTCGATAGAGACGCCGCCCGTCTGGGGCAGGCCGGCGGTTTTGCGCTCATGCAGGGAAGGCGTGCTGACGGTTACACCGAGGTAGCCGTAGACGATTTCGCGGCCTTGTTTGAGAGATTGAATCTCATTAGACAGATGCTGCGTGATCGGGAAGGCGAAACCGATTCCGCTGGTTTCCTTTTGCGGCAGGATGACGGCGGCGTTGATGCCGATGACTTCGCCGGCGAGGTTGAAGAGCGGGCCGCCGGAATTGCCGGGGTTGATCTCGGCTGTGGTCTGAATCAGGTTGCTGTAATTGCGATCTTCTTTGACAGACAATTTCGGCAGCGAGCGATTGAGCGCGCTGACGACGCCGACGCTCATGGCCATGTCGCCGGCGCCGGCGAGGCCGTAGGGATTGCCGATGGCGATGGTCCACTCGCCACGTTTGACGGAATCGGGCTTGGCGAATTTGACGACCGGCACATCCTTGGCGGGGATTTTCAAAACGGCTAGATCGGCGCGCGGGTCGGAGCCGACAACGATGGCGGGATAAATCTTTCGATCGTCTGTGGTTACCCAAAGCTGCTGGGCGTCGGCGATAACGTGCTCGTTGGTGACGATGTAGCCGCTGGAATCGACGAAGAAGCCGGTGCCGACGGTGCGGGTGACGCGGTCGAGCATCGTGCTGAGTTTTTGCGGGTTGAGATCGTCGCTGCGCACGACGTCGTCGGCATCAATGGTGGAGACGGCGGCGGAGATGGCGACGACGCTGGGGGCGGCGTCGCGGGCGACGGATTCGAAGGCGTTTTGCAGATCGGCGAGTTGGAGCGTGTCGGTTGGCTGTGTGGAGCGAACCGCGCGGGTGGGTTCGGCGGCGAAAGTGCGGGAGATTGGGGTCAGCAAGTTGAGGGAGAATGACCCCAAGCTGACCAACGCCAGGCCGATCAGCACGGCTCGCCTTGAAGGCAGTCGCCCGATTCCCATTATTCCCATCCCGCAGCTAAAGCCCGTGAACATGCAGACCTGAACAACAGTCCGCACCATCAAGCCACTGCCCCATGCCGGTCAGTAGTTTGATGTACACAATTAATACAACAATCGGCAGGCCAAGTTCAATGGTTAAGCGCCAAGTGCGCTTAAATGTTGAGCAGATGCCCTGCCGAGAGCTGAAAACGGGCCCTGACTGCGGTTTAGGTCACACAATTCGGTGCGCGACTTTGCAGCCTTGTTGCGCAAAAATCGCGCACCGAACCGTGGTGTGATTGCCGGTCAGGCGTTGGCTTCGACAGGTTCCAGAGGCGCGGGGGCTTTGCCGCGTTTATCGGCGAGCATCCCTTTGCTTTCCAGGACGGCCTGCCGAATTTCATCGGCTAAATCCTTGTTATCGGACAAGAATTGTTTGGAGTTTTCACGGCCCTGGCCGAGGCGGGTGGTCTTGTAGTTGAACCAGGCGCCGCTTTTTTCGACGATGTTGCAGGTGACGGCCAGATCGAGGAGATCGCCTTCATAGCTGATGCCACCGGTGAACATGATGTCGAACTCGGCGTCGCGGAACGGGGGGGCGATCTTGTTTTTGACGACGCGGGCGCGGGTGCGGACGCCGATGGAGACGTCGCCTTCCTTGATGGTCTGGGTGCGGCGAACGTCGATGCGGACGGAACTGTAGAACTTGAGAGCGCGGCCGCCGGTGGTGGTTTCGGGGTTGCCGAACATCACGCCGATTTTTTCGCGAATCTGGTTGATGAAGATGACGGTGCTTTTGCTCTTGGAGATGGCGCCGGTGAGTTTTCGCAGGGCCTGGCTCATTAAACGAGCTTGGAGACCCATGTGGGAATCGCCCATTTCACCTTCGATTTCGGCACGCGGGATGAGTGCGGCGACGGAGTCGATGACGATGACATCCACCGCATTCGATCGAACTAAAAGCTCGCAGATTTCGAGGGCTTGCTCGCCGGTGTCGGGCTGAGAGACGAGCAGATCGTTGATCTGGACGCCAAGGCGCTTGGCCCAGGAGGGATCGAGGGCGTGCTCAGCGTCGATGAATGCGGCGACGCCGCCCTTCTTTTGGGCACTGGCAATGATGTGGAGAGTGAGGGTTGTTTTGCCGGAGGATTCCGGGCCGAAGATTTCGATGACGCGGCCGGTGGGAATACCCCATCCGCCGAGTGCAATGTCGAGGGAAAGCGATCCGGTGGGGATTCCGTCGATGGGCTTGATGTTTTCACCATCGAGCTTCATGACGGAGCCTTTGCCGAACTGCTTTTCGATCTGCTGGACGGCGCGGGTAAGGGCGGAATCACGAGCGGGATCGTGAATATCGCCGAGTTTGGAAACGGATTCGGCGCGTTCTTTCGACTCAGCGCGTTCTTTCTTCGCGTCCGACTTTTCGAGGGATTTAGCCACGGTGGGCTCCTTTCTATGACGCCGGGTATGTTTTTCAGCCGGCGGTGGATGATCGCGTGGGTCGATTTTGCGTCGACTAAATCACACGAAGCATCCGGGCGGTGACTTGGGAAACGGACTGAACTCGACGGAAGTCACCGGACCGTCCTTGTTCAGCCTTTGTTCGGGCGAACTATAACCATACTTCGGACAAGTTTCCAGAGGAAATTTAGAAAATATTTTGCGCTGTAAAAAGAGGCGACTATTAGAGAAGGTCAGTCTCAATTAGAGCGTGCAGTTGAGACGTTTTTTGGCGATCGTGCAAATTCGTGCATGGTCGTGCATGAGACGGTCCACCCGGTTTTCAAAGAGCGCGCTCAATGAGATTGAGCGCGGAGCGTACCGCTCTACCCTTACAGGAAGTGTTGCGCGAAAAGTGTCGGTTTTGCGCAACATGTTTTTGGGAAACCGTGGTGGTGAGTTGAAAACGGGGGAAAATTTATTTTGAGAGAGGGATTTTCTATTTTTGGGCGCTGCGCGATTTGACAGGAAGGACGCGAAATCGCAAGCGAAATATGCGGACCGTTCGGTCGCGGGAGCGCAGTTTATTCCTAATATACGTTGCGTGAATATTGAGGAGCGCGAAAAAAATCGACCGAGGGTGACTTATCCGGAGGAACTTCCGGTTGTCGGGAAGAGAGCGGAGATTGAGCGCGCGATTCGGGAGAATTCGGTTTTGATTTTGTGCGGGGAGACGGGGTCGGGGAAGACGACACAGTTGCCGAAGATTTGTCTGGAGGCGGGGAGAGGGATTGCGGGGTTGATTGGGCACACGCAGCCGCGAAGAATCGCGGCGCGATCGGTGGCGATGCGGATTGCGCAGGAACTTCAGACGAACATCGGGCACGCGGTGGGATATAAGATTCGGTTTGGGGATCACGTCTCGGAGAATTCTTACATCAAGGTGATGACGGATGGGATTTTGCTGGCGGAGATTCAGAGCGATCGGCTGCTGAAAAAGTATGACACGATCATTATCGATGAGGCGCATGAGCGGAGTTTGAACATTGATTTTTTGATTGGGTATTTGAAACGGATATTGCCGAAGCGGCCTGATTTGAAATTGATTATCACGAGCGCGACGATCGATCCGCAGCGGTTTAGCCGGCATTTTAATGACGCACCGGTGATTGAGGTTTCGGGGCGGACGTATGCGGTGGAGACGCGATATCGGCCGCTGAAATCGGATGATCCGGAAGAAGAGGATATCGAGCAGATTGATGGGATTGTGGCGGCGGTGGATGAATTGTCGCGCGAGGGGAATGGGGATGTGCTGGTTTTTCTTGCGGGGGAGCGGGAGATTCGGGAGACGGCGGAGGCGCTGCGGGGGCATCATCCGGCGGGGACGGAGATTCTGCCGCTGTTTGCGCGGTTGAGCGGGGAAGAGCAGATGAAGATTTTTCAGCCGCATGGGAAGCGAAGGATTGTGCTGGCAACGAACGTGGCGGAAACATCGCTGACGGTGCCGGGGATTCGGTATGTGGTTGATCCGGGGCTGGCGAGGATCAGCCGGTATACGGCGAGAAGTAAAATTCAGCGGCTGCCGATTGAGGCGATTTCGCAGGCGAGCGCGGATCAGCGCAAGGGAAGATGCGGGCGAGTGGCGGAGGGAATCTGCATCCGGCTTTATTCGGAGGAGGATTATCTTTCGCGCGCGCAGTTCACCGAGCCGGAGATTTTGCGGACGAATCTGGCGAGCGTGATTTTGCAGATGAAGGCGTTTGGATTGGGGGATGTGGAGACGTTTGGGTTTATCGAGCCGCCGGAGGGGAGGCAGATTCGGGATGGGTATCTGACGCTGCATGAGATCGGGGCGGTGGATGAGCAGAATTGGCTGACGGAGGTTGGGCGGGCGCTGGCGAGATTGCCGGTGGACCCGCGGATTGGGCGGATGGTGTTGGCGGCGAAGGATGAGGGGGTGGAGCGGGAGGTTTTGATTATCGCGGCGGCGTTGTCGGTGCAGGATCCGAGGGAGAGGCCTATGGGAAATAACCGGTCGCAAGCGACCGGGCTAACCAAGACGTTGTCGGGGCAGGGTAAGTCAGGGGATCAGCGCGAGGCGGCGGATTTGGCGCATGCGAAGTTCAGGGATGAGTCGTCGGATTTTTTGAGCTATCTGCATTTGTGGCGGGCGTTTCATCATGAGATGAAAGAGGTTTCGGGCAGCAAGCTGCGGAAATGGTGTAAGGAACATTTTTTGTCGTTTGTGCGGATGAGGGAGTGGAATGAGGTGCATCAGCAGTTGAGGGCGACGATGAGCGAGATGGGAAATTCTCGGCGGCGCGGAGAGAGGCCGGGGAGAGATCAGCGCGCGAAAAGAAATATTGGCCACAGAGTCACAGAGGGCACAGAGCAAAACACAAAGAAGAATATGTAAGAATTCGCATCTGTCCTCTATGCCCTCTGTGACTCTGTGCCATTTCCTATCACCTACTTACGTCGCTGGCGGTCGCTTTCGCGGCACTGATCGCGGAAGCTTTTTCGCACGCTGGAAAACAATTCGGAGAAGAACCATTTCCAGGCGCGGGGGAAGAGATAGGTGAAGTGCCAGGATTGTTCCAGTTCGGTGGGGAGCGGCTGAGCTTCGGTGGCAGAGCCGCCCTGCTCGAGCAAATCCGGATTGAAATAGAGCAGATACTGGATTTTCTTATCGATTTGATATCGCTGGACGAGAAACGCCTGATAGGCGGTTGCCTCTTCGGGAAGGTTATTGTTCTCGGCCCATGTTCCATAGTCGACGGCATCGGGGCGTTCATGCGTGCCGGTGGAATCGGTGATTTTCAGCGGATGCAGCTTCAGGAAGCGTTGGTTTTCGGGGTTGGTGTTTAACAGATAAAGGTCATTGATGGAGTAGAGGGCAGAGCGAAGCTGGTCCCACTTCTCATCGGTTAGGGCATGTTTGAGAGTACGGCGGGCACGGAGCCATTCATTTTCGAGTGCGATCCAGTGGCTGTTGACGGCGTCATCGCCGCTTGCGGTGACATGGGCGGAGTAAACGGCCTCGGCGGTGCGCCGTGCGAGTAGCCAGATTTCGTCGAGTTGGGTTTGAAGATCGCGACGCAATTGAAGGGTCAGGAATACGATGGAGAGCAAAAGGCCTGCGCCCAAACTAATGAGGACTTCAAAACCAAGCCCGAGCCAGAATAGAAAACGTGCAAGTGAATCGCCTGTCATGGATGAACCTTTGACCCGAGGGAAGGTTTAGCATCTATCGGTATGGGGATGCAAGGAAGGAGGCATGGGCGGGGACGCCGATGCCAGCAGAAGGGTTTGGGGAGGCACCGCATTCGGGGCAGAGGTTGGGGGTGGCGCGGAGGTCGTAGCCACAGTGGGAGCAGCAACCCTGTTTGATGAAACGCCGGCGGCGTAGACGACGGATGAAGAGTAAGAGCCAAATTGAGGGGAGAATGGCCCAGGGCCAGACGATGGCCCAGAAAGGAAATATGATCCATCGTCCGTGGCTTT
>DATAPK010000024.1:0-5546 GCA_036265245.1 Tepidisphaeraceae bacterium
AAACCCCAGCATCACCCGCACCTGCCGAGACCTGATCTGATGCACCCGCGCCAACTCATCCACCTTTCTCCCCTGCACAAAATGCTCGATCGCAATCCTCCGAAACTGCGACGCCAGCCCGCAATCCGGCTCCAGCAACGCCGCCACCATCGGATCGCGCAGCCGCGCACAAATCCGATTCATCCGCCGGCTGATCGTCCCCGCCGGCTTCTCCAGAATCCGCCCGATCTGCCGCACCGTCAGATTGTTCTTAAACGCCAACTCCAAAATCAGCCGGTCCTTCTCCTCCAGCGCCCTCGCCCGCTTAAACAAAACCCCATCCTCTCCCACATCCCTCCTTCCCGCCCCTTCTTCAAACATCTGATCCAGCCTTCGTGATTCCACAATCGCCATAACGCCTCCTTCATTTCCTCACCGAAGTTTAATGACTATTGAACAACCCATTTGTTAGGTATTTGTATGGTATCCAACCGAAGCCCCCCATGTCCATAACTATTTTGCCAGCCAGCAGATATTTTCAGAAATGACGTTTAAGTTTTGAGGCCGCTCAACTTACGGTTTGGATCATTGGACATTGGGTCATTGATTGGTCATTCTGGCTTGGTCATTGGTCATTCAATTCCCCCCGCCCGCCTCAATGATGATGCCCAACATGCCCCGCCGCCTCATCCACCTGCATCGTGCAATACATCTCATTCGACTCATGCCCCTCCACCTCAACCTGCACCGTCGTGTGATTAATCCCGTGGCGATGCTCCAGTTCCTGCACCACCGCCTTCAAAATCTGCTGCCCCTCGCGAATGCTCTGCTCCGCCACCAAAATATGACAACTGCACGCAATCGCCCCCGGCCCGACCGTCCACACGTGCAGGTCATGCACACCCAAAACCCCCGGCACCATCCCGATGCACCTCTCCACCGCCGCCATATCCATCCCCGCCGGCGTGCCCTCCAGCAACACACTCACACTTTCCCTCAGCACGCCCCAGCTACTCCAGAGAATCAGACCCGCAATCAAAAACGAAACGATCGGATCCGCCAGTTGCCACTTCGTCGCGACCACAATAATCCCCGCCACCACCACACCGAACGCCGAGACCGCGTCGCCGATCATGTGCAGATACGCCGACCGCACATTGATATTGTTGTGTGATCCCGCGTGCAGCCAAAACCCGATCGTCAAATTGATCGCAATCGCCACGCTGGCCACGACAATCATGAGCCGTCCCTGCACCGGCTGCGGATTTCCCAATCGCTCGACCGCCTCCCAGAAAATCAGCAGGGCGATGACAACCAGCGAAACCGCATTCACCAGCGCCGCCAAAATGCCGACGCGGTGATATCCATACGTCATCCCCTGATGCGCGGGCTTTTTCGCGATCCAGATCGCATACCACGAAAACCCCAACGCCGCAGCATCGGCGAAGTTATGTCCCGCGTCCGAGAGCAGCGCCAAGCTATGCGCGAAATATCCCGCGATCACTTCTCCAACCACAAACGCAACGGTCAGCGCGACGGCCATCCCCATCTTCCCGCTCGAAACGGTCGAAGGATTCGCATGAGAATGATCGTGCCCGCAAGAATGCTGCGCCATCGACAGTAATCTAACCTTCTCCCCACCCCCCGCCAACGTGACTAAGGTCAATCCACCCGTTAGCCCGGTCGCTCGCGACCGGTGTCTTGACGCTACCCCCACCCTATCGCAAACTGCCTCGACTATGAGCCGTGCCATCATCCTCCAACACGCCGAATACGCCTCGCCGGGCCGAATCGTCCCCATTTTTCGTGACTTTGGGATTCCGACCGAAATCCGCCGCCTCGACCGCGGCGACGAGGTTCCGACCGACCTTGACGAGCTTCGTCTGCTCGTCGTCCTTGGTGGCCCGATGAAAGTCGCCGACATCGGCAGCGAAAAATATCCATTCCTTGCAACCGAACTTTCCACGCTTCAGCGAATGGTCGGAATCGACCGCGCGGTGTTGGGCATCGGCCTGGGCGCCCAGTTGCTCGCGCATGCCGCCGGTGCGAAGGTTTATTTGAATGTGAAAGCGCCGCCGCATGTGCCGCATGGCCAACCCGCTCCGCCGCCGCCGACCGAACCGCCAACGCCGCTGCCCGAGTTTGGCTGGGCCCCGGTAAACTTCCCCTTCCCCGGCGGAACCGAGCCGATGGTTTTCGGCATGACCGACGGCGCGCCGATGTTCCACTGGCACGAGGATACGTTTGATCTGCCGCGTCTCCCCGCGCCGGCGAATCCCGCGCCGCCTCCAGCACCGCCGCCGCCCACCGGCAACGCGCTGCTCTCCTCAAGCAAGCTTTGCAAAAACCAGGCGTTCCGCTTTAAGACGCGGCTCTTCGGCTTTCAATATCATTTCGAGCTGATGGAAAAAGATCTCGAAGCCTTCTGCGATGCCGGCAAAGAAAAGCTTGGCGCGGAAGCCGTCGCGAAAATCCGCGAAGAGAGTAAAAAGTTCTATCCGCGTCACGCGCGCCTGGGCGAAAAACTCCTGAAAAATTTTGTGCAGTTTCTGAAGGCGTATTGAGGGGCGATTTTTTGAGAGACGAGCGTTTTTGGAGGAATGACCAATGACCAAACCAGAATGACCAATGAATGCCCAAATCCCAATGACGAAAATCGTTGGTCATTGGTTTTTGGTCATTCAGTGGTCATTCGGAATTGGTGATTGGTCATTGATGCCTCATGTCTCGCATCCGCGAATCATTTCGCAAGTGGCTTGAGGGACCCAAAATCCGTCCCTGGGGAATCCTCGGGCCGATCCTCGTCCTGCTGGTCTGTCTCCCGATTCTTCGCCCGCTTCGTCACCCTGAAGAAATCTCCGACGACGAATCCGCTCGCCTGGCGACGGTTCAGGCGCTGGTGGAGCGTCACACGCTTGCACTCGATCCCGCGCACGCTCCTGAATCGCAACTCATGCGTCGAGGCCCGCAGTATTACAGCGACCAGCCGCCCGTCTTTGCGATTCTTCTCGCTGGCGTTTACTGGATAATGATCCGCTGCGGCAGCACGTTCGAGCACACGCCCGCCCTCGCTCCCTATCTACTGACCCTCATCGGCGCGACGGTGCCTGTCGCGTGGACCGCTGCGCTCATTTATCGCATGGCGAGACTTTTCGAGCTTGCTCGCCCGTGGCGCGCGGGGCTCGCGATCGCCGCCGTCTTCGGCACCGGCCTGCTCAGTTATGCTGCCGTTCTCAACCCGCACGCGCCGGCCGCGACGATGCTTCTCGCCTCAGGCGGCGCGCTCGTGCATGTCGCCTCCAGCAAAAAACCGCGGCGCGGCGGCGGATGGTTTATTCTCGCGGGATTCTGCGCGGCGCTTGCGGTCGCCCTCGATCCACCGGCCATCTTCATCGCGGCCGGTTTGATCGTTGTCATTCTGACGATGCGCATGAGCGCAGGCGTCCGCATCGGCGGCGTGTTGCTTTTTCTGATCGGCGCAACGCCGCCCATCGTCCTGCACGCGACGGCGAGCGCGCTGGGCAGCGGAGAATTTGTTCCTGTTTCTGTTCGCCGCGATCTTAGCGGACGGGTTACTGTGACTGCTCCGCCGCCGCCGATGACACAGCTCGATTTCTCCGATGACGACGACCTGGCCAGCCGAAGCTGGTGGCTGGTGGCGGGAAAATACATCGACCGAATCTGCGCCGCCCTTTTCGGATCGCACGGATTGCTCAGCCATTTCCCCGTTTTGATTTTCGGCGTGTTCGGCGTGGGCGCGGTGATGCATCGCCACTGGCCGGCGTGGACCAAAACCCTCGCCGGCGCCAGTGCCGCCGGCGCGGTGCTGGTCATCGGCCTATACTCTTTTTCGCAAGCCGACTGGCGCGACGCGATGTTTGCCACGCGCTGGTTCATTTTGTTCGTGCCGCTTTTCTTTTTCTGGAGTGGTGCTTGGCTGAAACGTAATCACTCTATCCCGATTTACGTCGGCCTGGCAATCCTGCTCGCCTTCAGCACCGCCGTCAGCATCATCGGCGCGACTGACCCTTACCCGCGCCAAGGCTTCGACCGCTACACCGCCGCCGGCGCGCTGATGCAATTGATCGACGGAACCAGGCCCGAGAATTCCCCGCCGCCATTCGTGCGCGCCAAATAAGGAGCCTCGCATGCAAGCCGAAAGTTTCCACGTCGACGCGTTCACCGATAAACCCTTCGGCGGCAATCCCGCGGCGGTCTGTTTGTTGAACGGCCCCACAGAGACTGAATGGATGCAGCATGTCGCCAGGGAAATGAATTTATCCGATACCGCGTTCGTCACGCCGACCGATGATCGATGCCGATTTGGTCTGCGATGGTTTACGCCAACAGTTGAGGTCGATCTCTGCGGGCATGCAACCCTGGCAGCGGCGCACGTGCTGCTCGAAACCAATCGCCTTGCTCGTGAGGATGTCGCGCAGTTTGAGACTCGCTCCGGCGTGCTGACGGCGCGATATGAGGGGGATTGGATTGAACTTGATTTTCCGGCAACGCCGGCGAAGCCGACCGAAGCGCCGCCGCATTTGAAGGAATCGTTCGACCCATCCGTGCGAGATCGCATCACCGCAATCGCGAAAAGCCGATTTGATTTTCTCGTTGAACTCGATCTTCCCCAACCGGATTTCGCCGCGCTGAAGGCCGATCTGCGAACCCTCGCTCTAGTTTCCGCGCGGGGCGTCATCATCACCACGCGTCAAACTACCGATTCAAAGTTTGATTTCGCCTCACGCTTCTTCGCGCCGCAATTAGGAATCGACGAAGACCCTGTCACTGGATCGGCCTACTGTGCGCTGGGCCCCTGGTGGCGAGAGCGATTGAATAAAAATGAAATGCTCGCATTCCAAGCCTCCCCGCGCGGCGGCGTGGTGCGCGTGCGAGTCGAAAATGATCGCGTGCGGCTCGGCGGACAAGCCGTCTCGATCTCGCGCGGCATGCTTCTCGTGTAAACAAAAAAAGCCCGCGGATGGCAATCCGTGGGCTTTCAGCAATCACAAAATTATTTTGTAACGATGTCTTTCCGCGTCGTGCCGACGATGGTGAGCAATTCACTCTGTTCCTTCGCCGGAACTTTGAACTTATCCAGCGACGCCTTCAGATCGCCTGCCAGCGCGTCGAACTCAGCATTCGTGATCTGCATCTTGGCGTGCGTGGCTTTCATGCTTTTGCCTTTGTAAACCACCGGCCCGCCGGTGGCGGCGGTGATGAAATCGCTCAGCTCGCTCTTGAGATGGGCGACATTCTCCGGCGTGGCATCCCACTCGGCGCCGGGGATTCCCTTGCGCGTGAAATTGACCTTGGGATCGATCGCGGCGCGGCTGACAAAGTCACTGACCACCGCATCGACCGCCGGTTTTCCGCCGAGACGATCGTAGAGCGGCTTGGCCGCCTCCTGATCGGCGGCGATTTGCGATTGGCTCTTTTTCACATGATCGCTGCCGCAGCCGGCCGAGATGAAAGCGGCCAGGACCATCATCGAGACAAATAATTTTCGCATGAGACTCTCCTTCACCTGAATGCGCGATTGAATCAGTGGAGTTTTTAACGGAAAC
>DATAPK010000025.1:0-1889 GCA_036265245.1 Tepidisphaeraceae bacterium
CCCTGCGGCGTGACCGCATCCTTCGAGCTTCGCCAGGGCGAACGCGTCACCTTCGCGCTGCGTCCGCTTGATCCCAAACATCGCGGCGATGAAGTGGTGTCTCTCGAGGCGGAAGAAAAACTGTTTAACCAAACCATCGCCTATTGGCATCGCTGGCTGTCCAAATGCACGTATACCGGGCGCTGGCGAGAGATCGTCAATCGCTCGGCCCTTGTGTTGAAATTGCTTACCTTCGAGCCAACCGGCGCCATCGTCGCCGCCCCAACATGCAGCCTGCCCGAAGCGATCCCCGGGCCGCGAAATTGGGATTATCGTTACACCTGGATTCGCGACGCCGCCTTTTCCATCTACGGCCTGCTCCGCATCGGCTTCACCGAAGAGGCCGGCGCTTTCATGCGCTGGATCGAGCAGCGCTGCCACGAGCGTGAACCCGACGGTGGCTTGCAAGTCATGTATTCATTGCACGGCGATCACAAGCTCACCGAGCAAACGCTCGACCATCTCCATGGATACAAAGGTTGTCAGCCCGTTCGGATCGGCAACGGCGCTTACAACCAACTGCAATTGGATATTTATGGCGAGTTGATGGACAGCGTCTATCTCTACAACAAATACGCCGAGCCGATCTCGTTTGATTTGTGGGAAGAGCTGCGCGGTCTGGTCGGCTGGGTGAATCGAAATTGGCAACGTCCCGATGAAGGCGTCTGGGAATCGCGAGGCGGGCCTCAACATTTTGTCTATTCAAAAGTCATGTGCTGGGTGGCGATGGATCGGGCCATCCGGCTTGCCGACAAAAGATCGCTTCCCGCAGATCGCCATGCCTGGATCGAAACCCGCGATGCAATCTACCTCGACATCATGAAAAAAGGGTGGTCGGCAAAAAAGCAGTCGTTTGTTCAACATTATGGCTCAGAGGGATTGGACGCATCGAACTTAATCATGCCGCTGGTTTTCTTCGCCGCCCCGAATGATCCGCGGATGCTTAAGACGCTCGACGCCACCTGCAAAGATCCATCGGAAGGCGGGCTCCTCTCCAACAGCCTGGTCTATCGCTACAACACGCGAGAATTTTTCGACGGCCTGGATGGTGAAGAAGGCACCTTCAACATCTGCACCTTCTGGCTGGTGGAAGCGCTCACCCGCGCCGGCCGAACCGACCGCCGCCGCCTTGAGCAAGCCAGGCTCATCTTTGAAAAGATGCTCGGATTCGCCAATCATCTCGGCCTCTATGGCGAGGAAACCGGCGCCCACGGCGAGGCGCTCGGGAATTTTCCCCAGGCCTTCACCCACCTGGCGATCATCTCCGCCGCCTACAACCTCGACAAAACCCTCAACGCCCACAAAAGCAGTTCCACTGTGATCTGAGCAAATGATCGTTCCTCCACAATCTGCTTGCGCGGGCTCGACGATGAAAAACAACCGCAGAATGAACAAGCATTCGCACCGCACATTTGTCGCCACATCCGACAAAACTTCCGCCATCTCTCCGTGACAATAGCTGGGCTTCGCCACTTCAGTGGCAAGTGGCAAGCGGCCCACGAGATTCACATATAATCCAAGTGACTATTCGGCCGAGCCATGCTAAACGCAGCAATCGGCTCAACCTGATTCGAAAAAAGCAAAATGCTTCGCGTCGATCCCCGCCCATCGTTCAACTGAAATTCCACCTCATACACCGGCGATGGCGTTTTCCAAACCCTTCGGGCCAAGCCCACATCTCCCCTTCGAAGCGACAACTCAGGGATATCCCGGATCAGTCGTACTTTTTCATCATTCGCAGGAAACATCGGTTCCATAATGAATGTCGCATTCGCAAATCAAATGCCAAACCCACCACGATGACCGGGCCCTTCCTTTGCCTGAAAATATGCCGTCCTCAACCCCAGAAT